>CASBPW010000302.1 GCA_949127685.1 Candidatus Sivonenia alaskensis PMM_0068
GAACTAAAAGACATGATTGAAAAAGACGGTGGTGCAGAAGCGACCTGCCATTTCTGCAATGAAATCTACCAATTGAGCCGTCAAGATTTAGATGACTTAGTGCAACAACTCTCTGCTCAACTGAATGAGGGCTAGGACGGGCAAAAAAATCTTCATGAAGTCTTCACAATTAGCCCCTACCATAGAGAGGTAGGCCATAAAGTATTGATCGCAGGCAAGGTCAGAGGATTCTATGAAAACTTTAGTTGCTTGGCCCTCCCCAAACAAAAGCTCAAGTACAGAAGAAGAATATATCAACCACCTGTTGGAGGAATGTGACGAACCCCTTCGGCTCTATGAACACCTTTGCTGGTATATCCATACGTGGGAATCCTCAGCGGTGAGACGTTTAGCCAGTTCTGCCCGGTCTTCTAGAGTGCGCCATATAGCTTCGCAGGCGTTACAGAATAGCCTGAATATTTACGAGCAGGCCTAGGTTTTGAAGATCTTGATAACCTGTTCGAGCCGAATATAGTTGTTGGGTTGGATCGTCGGACATTCTCCGATCACATAAAGTCTTCCCATTCAGGGGGAATCATGCGAGGCTATATGTAGTAGTTGGTCATTGCGATCAGCTATCTAGAGAAAGTGCTTGCGACCTCTTTTCATAGGTTCTTCAGGGTTAGCTTGTAGTCTAAAGATAAACAGCCATAGTCGGGAATCTCCGATATTTGGACCTTTTGAGAAAAAAGTGTAGAGGGACTAGAACATGAAAAAGCAACAAATTCAGTTTGTTTCCAAAGAATTAGTAGCGGGGATTGCTGCTCTTTTGGTCGTGACAGGAGGAGCTACTTGGTGGTTTTTGCAAACTCCTTCTGAAGTCGAACAATCTTTTCCTACAGGTATCCAACAGCCCAGACGAACGGCAGATCTGCAACCTCAAGTTTACTGGTTACAAGGTGAAGGTACGCTAGTTCCCCAAAAAATCACTATTAATGCGGGAGCTACTCCGGAAATAGCCCTGACAGACGCATTCACTCAACTCCTAGCTCAACCTCAGGATTCAAAACTAAATACTGCGATCCCGGCAGGAACGCGTTTACTGAGCTTGAAGGTGACTGAACAAGGGGTCTACGTCGATTTGTCCCGTGAATTTGCCCAAGGGGGCGGTAGCACGATCATGATCCACCGTATTGCCCAAGCAATCTATACCGCCACGAGTCTAAATCCTGAGGCCAAGGTCTATTTGTCTGTAGAAGGCCAAGCCATCGATGAACAGCATCCTCTGGGTGGTGAAGGATTGATCTTAAGCCAGCCGACAACGCGACAAAAATTGGCTGAAGATTTCCCCACCTCTTAAGGGAAGGTTGAGCGTTTGGCTGAGTTTATAACCAGTAGGATGAGTTGTATTTAGCCCAATAGATTTTCTCCTGAGACGATCGACTGTTGGCTCGGTCTCCGATAGTCTGGTTACTTGACACTGATTTTAACGCTCATGGTTATATACTCTAGCTGACTGCTGAGAGAGGCCCCTATGTTTCAGAGAATCTTAGTTGCTTTAGATAGCGCTAAGGCTAGTGATTATGTTTTTCAGAAAGCTCTTTCTCTAGCTAAATCGGATCAAGCTACCCTGATGCTATTGCATGTTCTCTCTGGTGAAGAGAAGGGGAGTCCCAATATGCCTCTGTCTCCGATTCTGGATTATTATCCACAGGCAAGCAGCAAGGCTACAGCAAGTTATCAACAGCAATGGCGCATTTTTGAAGAAAAGTGTCTAGACCAGTTGAAAGGCTATCGAGATGAAGCCTCGGCTTTGGGCGTGACGAGTGAAGTCAATCAGCGATTCGGTAGTCCGGGATTAGCAGTATGCGAAGTGGCTCAAACTTGGCAGGCAGACCTAATTGTCATGGGAAGTAGAGGACACTCTCTTCTGCATCAGTTGGTTCTAGGGAGCGTCAGTAACTATGTGCTTCACCATGCCCCTTGCTCTGTGTTGATTGTTTATCCTCAACGAGAAGCTAGTTCCAAAAAAGCTGAATAGAAGGCTATTGATAGATTGCCGATTAAGTAAACGGCCCTTAAGTAAGGAGAGGTTCATGTTTCGTAAAATTTTAGTTGCGGTAGATAGCTCCACGGATAGCGATCAGGTTTTTAATGAAGCCCTCACTTTAGGCAAGCAGAATGGTGCAAACCTGATGCTCCTCCATGTCTTATCTCCAGAAGAAGAAGGCTACCCAACCTTGCCCTATTCAACCTTGCCTGGGCTTACAATGGGTACGGGGATGCCACTACAAGAAGATACCATCAAAGATTATTTAGACCAGGTAGAAGTGTTTAAGCAACACGGAATGAGGATCCTGAAATCTTATTTTGATAAGGCTGTGGCCGAGGGGGTGAAGGTAGAAATCACCCAAAAACTAGGTGGTCCTGGTCCAACTATTTGTGACCTAGCCCATACTTGGGAAGCTGACTTAATCGTTACGGGACGTCGGGGGCGTACCCGTCTGAGTGAGTTGTTTTTAGGAAGTGTCAGTAATTATGTGCTCCATCATGCTCCATGTTCAGCCCTGATTGTGCATCATCAGTTCGAAGACAAAGAATAGTAGCTTTCTATGTTCCCTCTTGACCGCTGGATTTTCGGTATTTTGCTTGCCTTCGCAATCAGTTCCCCTCTAGCGGCCCAACCAAATCCTGTAAAAACTATCCCTTGTGATGTTCTAGTGGCAGGGGGTGGTCTTGGTGGTGTTGCCTCTGCGCTTGAAGCGCTTCGTTTGGGGCAGAAAGTTTGTTTGACAGAAATCACGGACTGGCTGGGTGGACAGGTCAGCCAACAAGGAGTTTCGGCACTGGATGAGGGACGCAGTGAAAACAAGGAAGTACTGTTTTCTAAGCAATACAAGGAGTTTCGGCGGCGCGTGCGTAAACATTATGGCGGTGAACATAATCCGGGCAAGTGTTGGGTAAGCCAGCTCTGTTTTTCCCCCCAGGTCGGGGCGCAGGTCTTAGAAGAGATGCTTGAACCCTACCAACGTTCTGGTCAGTTAGTTGTTCTCACCAATACTGTGATCCAAGACCTGGAGCTGAATGCACATCAAATTTTCTCAGTGACTGCGATCACCCATATTCCTAAAGACCCCAAACAGGGTGTGAATAGTCTACCGCTTTCACACTTTATCGAAGACTGGTATAACCCGATACCATCACCCAGATTTGCCAAACAGCGCTTGTCTCTTGTCCCTGCCTCTCGTCAGAACCAACAGTTAAAGTGGATAGTCATTGACGCCACAGAGACGGGGGAGTTGTTGCCTTTAGCGGGAGTTCCCTATCGTTTGGGTACGGATCGGCAGACTCCTCGGGAACCTAGTGCCCGTGCAACAGGAACGGACCCCTACTGCACCCAAGCCTTTACCTATAGTTTTGTGATTGAACATACGTTTTTTCCTCAGTTCCCCAGTAAACCAGCAGAGTATGATTCTCCCTTCCATGGTCCTTCCTATAGTTTTGGAGAAGAGGGCAATACCTTCCCGGTCATTTTTTCGTACCGGAGGATAAAGAGCGACGTTTATCCCGGAGATTTTTTGATCAAAATGATTCAACAGTTTTTTCAACTAGGAGATGTCATTTATCTAGGTGATCAATCTTTGCAGAACTGGGCTTGGGGGAATGATTGGCGGCTTTCAACAGCAACCAGCAATCTTGTCTTGACCCAACAGCAACTGGAAGCCCAAGGACAAATGACGAAGGGAAACTGGCGGGGAGGTTTGCGTTCCAGTGCCCTGGCTAATGCAGAAACCCATGCCTACGGATACTACTACTGGCTAGTCAAAGGTACTACAGATGCCCAAATCCAGAAAGTAAATCCTCAGTATAGTAAGCCCTATTTTCTACAATATGCTTTCCTCAAAGGTGCAGACAGCCCGATGGGGACTGAACATGGTCTATCCCGCTATCCTTATATTCGTGAGGGCCGACGGATCATTGGGCGCCCTTCTACGGGTTATTCAGAAGGGTTTACGATCTATGAAACAGATCTAAATGGTCAAGGATCTTCCACGGGTAACTCAAAGCCGACAAGGTTTTTCCCCGATAGTGTTGGTTTGGGCCAATACCCTCTTGACTTCCATAGCTGCATTATTAATGAAAACTTTGCAGCTTCTCCCTATGAAGCTCGTATATTACTCTCTCCTCAATACAAGGCGTACCAAGTTCCTCTGCGCGCTTTGATTCCCCAGAAAATCGATAATTTGCTGGCTGGCAGCAAGAATATCGCTACGAGTCACATTACGAATGCTGCGTACCGGATACACGCTACCGAATGGGCTATTGGGGCGGCTGCAGGAAATACCGCTGCTTTTGCCCTGCGGAATAATGTCATTCCTGCCGAAGTCGCCAATTCAGATACTCTTCTCAAGGCTTTACAAACTCAGCTAGTCAAGCAAGGCAATCCGATTGAGACTTCAATCTTTGCCGAGCCGTGATAATATCTTGGTAGGTTTACGGCCTCCCAAAAGACTCCATGTTTGGGCAGGCAACATAGCATGAACTTTCAGACCTTCAGATAGCTGAAAAACGTCCCTATGACAAAGCCGGAAAACCAAGTTTGGAATTTTGGTGAATAGCTGTGAGTTCGCATAAATTTTTGTAAGGGACTCTTAATCTTCCTGTGATTCTTATTCTGATCGGTGTTTCGGGTAGTGGTAAGACTGTAGTTGGTCAGGCCTTAAGCGCCCTGACGGGCTGGTCGTTTCTGGATGCGGATGATTATCATCCCCGTGTCAACATTGCCAAGATGTCTCGTGGTGAACCGCTCACGGATGTAGAGCGCGCCCCCTGGCTTGAAATTCTACGCACTGAGATTGCTGCACGGCTTGAGCGTGGCGAAGATGCTATCCTGGCTTGTTCTGCCCTGAAGAAAGCCTATCGTCAGCAGCTCCAGGTCGATCCAGAACAGGTGCGGTTCGCCTATCTTCAAGTCCCTCCTGAACTACTTCACAAACGGCTTGAACAAAGACAGGGTCATTTTATGCAGTCCTCTATGTTGTCCAGCCAACTGGAAACTCTGGAAGAACCTAATCAGAGTGAAGCTCTTACGGTCAAAGTTGCAGCGGACAGCACTCCGGCAACCCTGGCTAGCACTATCCGAAAGAGCCTGTCAGCCGAATTGGCTTAGGTCTTCCTTAAGTTCTTTTAGCTCTTCATGGAACGGCAACTGCAAACCAAGAAATACCCCCTAATTTTAGGGGGTACTCTATAGACGACTTAAGCTTTAATCGGGCTGTTGTAACGGCCCTGATTAGGCCTTAGCTAAGTTTGCCGCTGCAAAGTCCCAGTTAGCCAAGCTATTCAAGAAGGTCTCGACATACTTAGGACGGAGGTTCTTGTAGGTGGGGTAGTAGGCGTGCTCCCATACGTCACAGGTAAGAAGCGCTGTTTGGCTATACTTCAGCGGGAGATCTGCGTTGCCCGTCTTGGTGACCTTGAGCTTCCCATTTTCTACGACCAACCAAGCCCAGCCAGAGCCGAACTGGCTGACTGCAGCATTGGTAAACTCTTCTTTGAACTTGGCAAAGGAGCCAAAGTCACGGTTTATAGCCTCGGCCAGAGCCCCTGTCGGCGCACCACCCCCACCAGGCTTCAGAGAGCTCCAGTAGAAAGTGTGATTCCAGATCTGGGCAGCATTATTAAATACAGGGCCGTCAGAGGACAGAATGACTTCTTCTAAAGTCTTGCTGCCATCGACTTTCCCCTCATCAATAAATTTATTGAGGTTCACTACATAGGCATTGTGGTGCTTACTGTAGTGGAGATCGATGTTCTCCTCTGTGAGGTAGGGTTCCAGCGCTGTTTTTGCGTAAGGCAGAGGAGGTAGGACGAAGGACATAGTGTACTCCTTAAGTTTTCTTGATGAGTTCCGCTCTAGGCGGTGCCGATGAAGCCGATGAATAGAAACAATAGGCCGTGCCGGATGGCGCGAGGGAAGCCAATCGGTCCAAGGTATCTTCCCTACCGCCGTTGTAGCTCATCACTTCCATTAATTCCATTTCTTGGAACCAGAAGCAACAAGAATGGAAGACTTATTCCGCCCATTCCGTGTGGAAAGATCCCGGTTGGTCGGTCCGTTCATAGGTATGGGCACCAAAATAGTCTCGCTGAGCTTGGGTCAGGTTTTGGGGGAGGTTTGCCTGACGGTAGGCATCGAAATAGGCCAGAGAAGCGCCCAGGGCATAGATCGGTACGCCGTGGGTAGCCGCAGTTTCAACGACATAGCGCCAACCTTTCTGCTTTTGTTCGATATCTCCTCGGAAGCCATCATCCAAAAGGAGGTTGGCCAGTTCAGGGTTCTTCTGGAAGGCCAGCTTGATCTTGTCTAGGAAGCCTGCCCGGATGATACATCCACCCTTCCAGATGCGGGCGATTTCTCCCAAGTTCAGGTTGTACTCAAAAGAATCAGAAGCCGCTTTGATCAGGGCCATTCCCTGAGCGTAGGAGCAGATCTTCGAACAGTAGAGGGCATCGCGTACGGCATCAATAAAGACCTGACGGTCACCCGTGAAAGTTACTTCCGGTCCCTTGAGCAATGCGGACGCTGCTACCCGCTGGTCTTTTTGGGAAGACAAGATTCGGGCATTCACCGCTGCATCCATAGTCGGAATCGGAATCCCTAAGTCTAAGGCTGACATGATCGTCCACTTACCGGTCCCTTTCTGGGCCGCCTTATCCAGGATAAGGTCAACCAAGGGCTTTCCTGTCTGGTCATCAATCTTGGTGAAAATATCAGCGGTGATTTCGATGAGATAGGATTCCAGCTCAGTCTTATTCCATGCAGTGAAGACTTCGTGCAATTGTGCTGCGTCCAGGCCCAAAACTCTCCGCAGCAGATCATAGGCTTCAGCAATGAGTTGCATATCTCCATACTCAATGCCGTTGTGGACCATTTTTACGTAGTGACCAGCCCCACGGGGCCCAATGTAGGTCACGCAGGGACCATCATCTACCTGGGCTGCAATCTTGGTGAGAATGGGAGCCATCTCTTCGTAGCCTTCTTGGGGCCCACCAGGCATCAAACTGGGACCATGGAGTGCCCCTTCTTCGCCACCGCTAACCCCCATGCCCATGAACCGCAATCCAAGGGCTTCAATGGCAACGGCCCGGCGCTCGGTATCCTCATAAAGTGAGTTGCCTCCATCGATAATGATGTCCCCAGGGCTCAAAAGCGGTTTGAGCTGATCAATCACCGCATCTACCGGAGCACCGGCTTTGACCAGGATGATGATTTTGCGGGGCGTTGCCATGCTCTCGACAAATTCTTCCAGGGTATAGGCCCCGTAGAATTGTTTACCCTTAGCACGGGTGGCTAAAAATTTCTCCGTGACGGAGGCGGTGCGGTTATAAACAGCGATCGGAAAGCCCCGGCTCTCAATATTTAAGGCCAGGTTCTCTCCCATCACCGCCAAACCAATCAGACCGATACTCGGTTTAGTCATAAAAGTTTCCTATAAATTAGTGAAACAAAGTAACGCTAAGGAGCTAAGGACTTGCTACGAGTGCCCGTTTGTTGCGAATGCTTTGTAGAAGTTCATCAAAAGGTCCCGTGAATTTGCTCAGACCATCTACCAAGAGGTCATGGGTGACTTGGTCCAAACTAATACCCACAGATTCCAAGTCTGCCAGTACTTTTTGGGCTTGCTCCAGGTTCTCTTCTAGGCTAGAACGCAGCTCACAGTGGTCTGCACAGGCATTGAGAGTAGCGACGGGCATAGTATTGACGGTATTGGGCCCGACCAGCTCTTCTACGTAGCGCACATCTCGATAATGGGGATTTTTGGTGCCTGTGCTCGCCCACAAAAGCCTTTGGGGATGGGCTCCTGCTTGTGCGAGCCCTTTGAACCGTTCGCTGGTGAAGATTGCCTTGTAATCCTGGTAGGCCAGTTTGGCATTGGCAATTGCTGCCTCTCCCAGTAGCCCTTGCCGTTTCTCGAGTTCTGCCGGGTCGGTCGTTGTGGCGATCAAGGCTTCTAGTTTCGCATCAATAGAACTGTCAATGCGGCTCAGGAAGAAGCTGGCTACACTGGCCACACGGCTTAGATTGCCACCTTTAACATGGTAGGCTTCTAGCCCGCTGATATAGGCTTCGGCACAGGCCTTGTAGGCTTCCCGTGAAAACAAAAGAGTGACGTTGACGTTGATGCCTTCTCCGATCAGTTCTTGGATAGCGGGTAATCCTTCAGGGGTTCCCGGCACTTTGATCATGAGATTGGGACGATTGACTTTTTTCCAGAGATGTTTGGCTTCAGCGATAGTTCCAGCGGTATCCCGTGCAAGATGCGGTGACACTTCGAGGCTGACAAAGCCATCTTTGCCGTCTACCCGGTCATATAGGGGGCGAAAGGCATCGGCAGCACCTTGGATGTCTTCCACCGCCATGGTTTCGTAAATGGCGTCTTCCGTTAAACCTTGTGCTGATAAGGTCCGAATCGCATCATCGTAATCAGGGCTTCCCACAATCGCTTCTTTAAAAATGGCTGGGTTAGAAGTCAGCCCACGCAGACCATCCTGTTCAATTTTTTGAACGAGCTCTCCTGAAGTGACCAAGTTCCGTCTAAGGTAGTCTAACCAAACGCTTTGGCCATAGTCTTGCAATTTAAGCAAAGGGGTGTCGGTCATAACTTACTCTCCTCGTGTCCACGTAGGTAGACACTATTCCTTAGCTACATCCTAAGCGCGATCTGGAACGCAATCCACACGCGCTTCGCCAAAAATAAGGAGGGGTAATTTCTTCCCTGAGAACATATGGCGCAGAAACTCTGGTGATCCCGAGATTCTCGATGAGCAGAGGCTAAAAGGCGAAAGGAACTTCCACTTCATTTAATCTCGTAGAGGGCTTCGAGGAGCGGGGGCTATAATCCGCCCATGCATTCTGCTCCACGCAGGGACGCCCAATTCTTCCAGGTGAGACCCGAGACCCTTGAGAATTCTGAGACGTTCGCTGTCACTAGGGTTGCTCCGTGTCGTAGCACTTGTCCCGCGAGATGCCGCGTTGAAGTATTGTACTACTACGCTTCCTGTGTAATATCAGCCTTGCGGTCAAATATCGTGGGATCGAGGACATGTATCGTGGGCCGCGACAATTATTTTGCGGACCACAGATACCTCCACATCGAAATAATTCTCCATTCATCCCCAACATACGTTTAATGGGGCTACCCCTGCTCCCATAAGCCAGCGTGAAGCCGGGGTGAAGTCTTCCCTTAGCGATATGCACCCTATGAAAATCCTAATTTCTAAATTGGACGGAACACTAGGCCTTAAACGTCAAAGCTCGACCTCTTACATGCTCATTAAATTGACCTCGTTCGTAGACCACTTGCCCCCCAACGATCGTGACCACTGGCCAGCCCGTCAAATTCCATCCCTCAAACGGACTCCAGCCACACTTAGTCTGAAGTTCTTCGCGCAGCACAGGATGGTATCGGTCTAAATCTACTAGCACCAAGTCTGCATCGTAGCCAGGAGCGATCGCCCCCTTCCCGACAATCCCATAGGCTTTTGCCACCGCCGTAGACATCCAGTGGGAAACTTGAGCCACGGTACATCGCCCCTGCATCGCCTGGGTCAGCATTAGCGGCAGAGAGGTTTCTACTCCCGGCATTCCCGACGGCACCTGTGCGGGCTCCAGAAAAACAGTCGGAGCAGCTGCCGCCTCATCGGCTGGATTTGCGGTATTCGCCCGACCCTTTTCTGCGAGCGTATGGGGAGCATGATCGGTCGCAATAAAATCAATTACGCCATCCTGAAGTGCCTGCCACAGCACCTGATTGTCGTGGACAGTCCGAATCGGCGGGTTCATCTGAATCAGGGACCCCAGTTTTTCATAGAAGCTCGTATTCAGCAACAGATGCTGAGGCGTGACTTCTGCTGTCACCCAGGCGGGTTTGTCCTGACGCAGCAATTCGGCTTCTTCTGCGGTTGAAAGGTGCAGAATATGGAGCCGTCGCTGATATTTTTTAGACAGTTTGAGCGCTAGTTGCGTGGCGTTGAGCGCCGCCTGATTATCTTGAATCACTGAATGAATCGCCGGATCGCTACTACCGGCAAATTCCTTCCGCCGTTGGGCAATCCGCGCTTGGTCTTCGGCATGAACAGCGATCAGGCGAGTGCCGGTGGCAAAAATGCGGTCTAACGCGCCTTCTTGATCCACCAGCAGATCGCCATGCATCGAACCCATAAAAATTTTGATGCCGGGGGTGGGCGTCGCGGTTTGGAGATCCGGTAAGTTTTCTGCCGTGGCTCCGATAAAAAAGCCGAAGTTCACAAAAGACTTTTGGGCGGCTCGTGACAGCTTATCGTTTAGGGCATCCTGATTAATGGTCAGCGGCTTTGTATTAGGCATTTCTAAAAAAGAAGTCACGCCGCCACGGGCACAGGCACGGGAGGCAGTGGTGAGATCTTCTTTATGCACTAATCCAGGTTCACGGAAATGCACTTGGGGATCAATTACACCGGGTAGCAGGGTTAGATGGTTAGCCTCAATGATGGTATCAGCCACTCGGTCAAGGTTTGGGCTAATCTGTCCAATCAAACCTCCCTCAACCCACACATCAGCCAACTGAAAGTGTCCATCGGGGAGTAAAACCCTAGCGTTGCGGATCAATAACGTTGTGTCAGGCGATGGGGTCATCCTAATCCAGGAAATACTACTTCCATCATAGGAAATTACAATCCAAAATTTGTCCGACCATTGGAAAACTCAGATCAGCAGATGTCACCAACTTTCCTAGAGCAAGGCAGCCAAAGGCAGTCCCTTTAATCTGTTCGGAGTGAATGAGAATCGGGTTATCCATAGCTAATGCCTCTGTCAGGGACTCATCCTAGTCTAGGTTCGACTTGTGTGGACACGGTAGCAGTATTGGGGCATTATGGGGCTTTCGCAAAAGCAAGGATAAAATCCCGCACCGTATTTTCAAAGGTTGCACTATCTTCAATATGAGGATAAAAAGCCCCTTTGAGGGGGACCAAAGCCATGTCAGGGCGCACAGACAAGAATTTCTGAGCATTTTGGATTGGATTCAATAGGTTGTCCTTTCCCCATAGACAGAGCATCGGTACCGTTGAAGGAACCGCCGCCAAATCTTCCAAAATCGGCGTGCATAGTTTTCCATTCAAAAAAGACTTGAGGCTATAGGCCGCTCCAGGTTGCTGGGCATTTCGCCAATGATGAGCTATTTCTTTATCCAGCTCTAACGGTGGATAGCTTGGGCTATAGAGGCGATTGCGTACGAACAGACTGACGCCTTGGCGTGAAGTAACCAGCCCTTGGAGCAAGGCCCCCAGAGGCGTATCAAAAAGAAGATTCAACCCTTGCTTTACAGCATCGTTTGCCTGACTAATCGTATTACCCCCTTGCGGTCCAATCAGAATTACCCCTTGAAATGAGGGGAGATTCCTGCAGACAGCCTGAAGGGAGATCCCGGCCCCAATCGAACTGGCAATGACCCATACAGGTTTCTGAATAACCTGTTGAATAAAGTCCAGAACCAGCGCCGTGTAAAGATCCGAACCATATTCTAAGGGGGGATGATCGGAACGTCCCCATCCCAAGAAATCGAGGCGATAGGACTCAAACTCTGTCAACAAATTCGCTCTATATTCTTCACTGGAGACTCCTATACCAAAGCTATGAAGAAACAGCAACACAGGTGAATTTTGGCAAGAACTCATTCTATGCTGGTAAAAGATTTGGTGGTTTTGCCAAAGGAAATAATCATTACGCATAGATACTTATGTAGCAGTCTTGGTCCTCCTCAGGCATCTTGGTACAATAGAAAAGCTTTAAATTCTTTATTTATGGGTATCTGCCCTATGGCGTCATGGTAACGGTTTTCCCTGTTCTTCCCCCTTTAGAACAGCTTTTTCAGTATGAATTAGACCCTTTCCAGCGAGAAGCTATCCAGGCATTATCCCAAGGGGAATCGGTGGTCGTTTGCGCACCCACAGGCTCTGGAAAGACAGCCGTTGCTGAATACGCCGTCTACCGAGCTATTTTTGGGCAAGGTCGTGTTTTTTATACCACACCCTTGAAAGCCCTATCTAATCAAAAGTATCGAGATTTTTGCGGTCAGTTTGGCGCTGAGCGCGTCGGATTATTGACAGGAGACCTATCCCTCAATCGTGACGCTCCGGTAGTGGTGATGACCACCGAAATTTTTCGCAACATGCTCTACGGACTTGGCGAAGCAGACAGCCTCCAAGGATTACAAACCGTGATTTTGGATGAATGTCATTACATGAATGACAGCCAGCGGGGAACAGTTTGGGAAGAATCGATTATCTATGCCCCCCCTCAAGTCCAACTAGCGGCCCTCTCCGCCACGATTGAGAATGCAGGCCAACTGGCCGATTGGATTCATCAGGTCCATGGCACTACCCGACTGATTTACTCGGACTATCGTCCCGTCCCCCTCACTTTTCATTTTTGTTCTCCGAAAGGACTTTTTCCGCTGCTAGATGCTGAGGGTAAGAAGATTAATCCCCGCATCGCCCAAGGAGAACTGCGGCGGATTCCTCAAAAA
>CASBPW010000303.1 GCA_949127685.1 Candidatus Sivonenia alaskensis PMM_0068
ATTTTGGCGTGGGGCCGCTAGACCGCACCCAGAATGTCTTGAATTTCCAACCCGTCATCCCCGTTTCGAATAGGAAGGACTGGCTGCTGGATATCCGTACCATCCTACCGATCATTTACCAACCGGAACCGCCTCAAGGGGGAGGAGGGACTTTTGGCTTAGGAGACATCAACACCCAATTTTATTTCGTGCCGAAAACTGACAGTACTATTACTTGAGGGGTAGGGCCGGCCTTTGTCTTCCCGACGGCCACGAGTCAGGTGTCAGAAAAACATCAGGATTAATTTCCACTGGAGGGAGCCATGAAGCAAGAAAAGCCCTTGCCCCGTGCACGCTTGACAGCACCGAAAGCTGCCGCCATCGCCGGTATTCTGTTTTCGGTGTTGCTCATCATTAGTCTGGTCCTTATATTGATTTCAGTCCCAGCCGATCTGCGCGATGGCGGGGATTGGCTTTCTGCCAGAGGGAGCACCACCCTCTTGGCGCTCAACCTGATACCCTTCTCGGGCATTGCCTTCCTCTGGTTCATGGGCGTGGTGCGCGATCGCCTTGGGGAGTACGAAGACCAGTTCTTGTCTACGGTATCTCTCTCTAGCGGACTGTTATTCCTCGCCATGCTGTTCGCCTTTTCGGCGGTGTGGGCGAGCATCATTACGCTATATGGAACTCAACCCAACCGTCTTTTAGCGTCTGGCTTTTACGACTTCGGTCGCACTTTAGCCAACCAGCTTATGACCAACTATGCGGTCAGGATGCAGGGGGTATTTATGATTTCGACCTGCACACTCTTCATCCGCACCAGGGTTATTCCGCGTTGGATGTCGTTGCTGGGTTACGCGTTGGCGTTGCTCATGCTGTTCAGGATCAGTGCTATTGATCGGATTGGCTGGGTCTCCCTGCTTTTTCCACTGTGGGTACTCCTGATTAGCGTATATATCCTGATTGATAACTACCGCAAGAAGGCGGTGCCGACAGCGGTTCGCTAAAAAAGGAGGATCTGGGATGAGTCTGGTGGCATCTCCGACTGTATCTTCTGCCGAGTAGTGTTCCAACCTAGCAAACCTTAAACAATAGGCAGATGAACGGTAAACGTACTTCCTACTTGAGGTGTACTCCTAACGGTGATCTCCCCCTGATGAGTCTCCACAATCTGCTTGGCAATCGCTAGCCCCAACCCTGTCCCTCCCGCAGACTGGGTACGGGATTCATCCACGCGATAGAAACGCTCGAACAATAGAGGCAAATGCTGTGCTGAAATGCCTACTCCAGAGTCACAAACTTTGATTTCAGCTTGATTTATGGTTTGGGTCAAATGAATCTCGACCTTTCCTTCTGGCTGAGTGTACTTAATGGCATTCACCATCAGGTTGGTGAA
The DNA here is from genome assembly GCA_949127685.1 of Candidatus Sivonenia alaskensis PMM_0068. Classification (GTDB taxonomy): domain Bacteria; phylum Cyanobacteriota; class Cyanobacteriia; order Gloeobacterales; family PMM-0068; genus Sivonenia; species Sivonenia alaskensis. The sequence goes on from CASBPW010000303.1 coordinate 1,376, forward strand.
CAAGCGATAGAGCTGGTCTTCGTAGCCTTGAACTATAGGGTCTGTTTCTGGCAGCTGGCAGGTAAACTTCAGTTTCTTCGCCTCTGCTTGAGGAGCTAATTCTTCATAGAGGTCAGACAAAATTGTCTTGAGAGAGCACCGTTCCAGTTTGGGCTGTTCGACCGCATCAAGGCGATCGGCGCGAGCCAACCAGAGGAGGTCGTTGGTCAGGGCGCCCATGCGCTGAGCTGTCTCGACGATAGCCGTAAATTTTGCTTGGGATTGCTGAGGAGTTAGTTGTTCTGTTTGCACAGCACTTTGGGCCGTAGTCAAAATCGTGGCTACCGGAGTCCGTAACTCATGGGAAGCATCAGCGGTGAACTGTTGCAGTCTCTCATAAGATTGCCGGATCGGGACCATGGCTCTACCCGCCAAGAGCCAAGCAGCCAAACCAATCACCCCTTGCAAAAGAGGAACAGTGACCAAAAGACCCAGCAGAACTTTTTTAAAGACTACATCGGCTTCTTCCAGGGATAAGCCAATCTGCAAAATCCCCTCTGGGGTTTGCACCGTCAGTTGGCGGTAACGCTCTTCCCCTCCCTCTATCGTGCCAAAGCCTAATTTCGGCTTTCCTTGGACTGCAACCGGAGCTTCTTTGTTATCATCCTCTTCCTTCTGCTCCCGCTCCCATAGCAACTTGCCTTGATTGTCATAGTGGCGAGCAAAGGCGAGGGATGTCTGTTGGAAGTCTTCCCGTATATCAGGATGAGGCTTGGAGAGCGTAAAGTTTCGCTCATCCAGATGTTCAACCCCTTCTTGACCAGCAAAGGTGCTGACCAGAGTTTGCAGAGAGTGATCCACGGCCTGGATCTGTCCATCTTGGACAACCTTTAGAAATATTCCGGAAGCGAACAGCAGAATCACCCCCATGACCAGAGCGTACCAAAGGGTCAATTTCCCGCGAGTCTGCGCAAACACCTTATTGATCATGGCTCTCCCAGAGCCCCATACCGATACCCTATTCCATATACCGTGTGAATGAGGGCTTTACTGAAGCCTTGGTCTATCTTTTGGCGTAAGAGGCGAACTTGGGCTGCCACTACGTTACTCTCCGGTTCCTCGCCGATTTCCCATAGACGTTCAATGATTTGGTCGCGGGTGAGGACTTGTCCCGGATGGGTAAGAAAATATTCTAGGAGTTGAAATTCTTTGCGATTCAAGGCGACCGTTTTGCCTTCCCGGTATGCGGTCATCGTTTGCAAATCTAGGCGCACCCCACTGGCTTCAACCACTTGGTCTTGAAAACTGGTTGGGCGGCGAAGCAAAGCCCGGACCCTCGCCAGCAGTTCAGCGGTATCAAAGGGCTTGATCATATAGTCATCAGCTCCCGCGTCCAAACCCTGGACCTTATTCAGAGAGAGGTCTTTAGCGGTCAGCATAAGCACCGGGGTATTTTTACCAGCGTGCCGTAGCTTACGGCAAAGTTCTATCCCAGAGAGGCCGGGAAGCATCCAATCCAAAATCAGCAAATCATAGGCCACAGTCTGGGCAAGATCCCAGCCATCATCTCCCCGATAGACGACATCTATTACATGTCCGGCAGCCGTTAAGACGTCTTTCAAGGCATGGGCTAAGTTTTCCTCATCTTCGACCAGTAAAAGTCGCATAGTGTTTTACTTCCCTCTCCCTAGGAGATAGGTCTATAAAAGTTGTCTTTGCTTAGAGTCTACAGGACGTACATCTCCCCGTCTGAGATGATCTGGCTCTGTTCTAAAAGAACCCCGAGCGGCATGCACCCCCCGAAAAGTAATGTTTTGCTTGGGAATGG
>CASBPW010000304.1 GCA_949127685.1 Candidatus Sivonenia alaskensis PMM_0068
CCCTAGACCAAATAGAAGCCGAGCTAAAAACCATCTTCGGTGGCGCTAGCCTGGGCCAAGGCCCGCATCGAGACGTTGACCTGATCACCCGCCAAGGCATTGAAACCAGCCGAAACTACTTACGCCGCCACGAGATCCTTTCCTCTGCCCAGGTGATTTATGCAACGGGATCTTCAATTCCTGCTTGATATGCTGCAATCCGCAGAGCTGATCGTGACCTACACAGCTCAATGCTCAAAAGCTGAGTTCAATGTGCAGCTTCAAGATTCGGTGATTCAGCGGCTCTTGGTGATTGCCGAAGCCGCCAGACGAGTTTCCGAAACAACCCGACAGAACTTGCCCAACATCTCATGGTCGGAAATCAATGGAATGCGAAATCGGTTAGTGCATGAATATGATGTTGTCAACCTCAACATCGTTTGGGATGTTGTTCAATCTGAGATCCCATCATTGATTGAGGAGTTAAAGTTGAAAATTCCTCCTGAACGTTGAGGGGAGTTAAGCAGAGATGGTAATCGCGGCGGCATAACAAATCGTTGCAGCGGCGGAATAAAAATGGTCGGTTGGGATGCGAAGGTTGCTCGCCGCCCCTGAACTTAATCGTTAGAGGGCAGGAAATGGATGGCCAAACGCGACAAAATACTTTTCACTCCTTGGTGAGCATTGTCGGCGGTAACAGTGCTCGGATAGCAACGATACAGTCAGGAAAAGCCAGCAGTGTGATGTCTAATGTTTCCGCCAGAATCGTCTGAGCTTGATAGCCTAATTCGCTAGGTTGCCGGAACACGTGGAGTTTTCGGTCAAGGACATCCAGCACCCAATATTCTGAGATTCCTGCTTTTGCATAGGCCAGAGTTTTCGTTTTCAGGTCGTACTTTAGGCTAGAATCGGCCACCTCAATTACCAAAAGCACTTCCGTCGCTGTCGGATGATGGGTACTGTAGGCGAGGGGGTCACGAATCGCAATCACCAGATCCGTCTCCGGCTCAGAATCATCGCTGAGATGGATCGGGTCTTGGGATTTAACAAATACCTTGCGCCCTAAGCGTTCCTTGAAGAAGTCCTGCGTTAAGAGAACAGCGGAACTATGGGCGGTGCCTTTGGCTGCCATCGTAACAATCTGTCCATTCAAAAGTTCAGTACGCCCGCCAGATGGGAGAATACCAAATTCGCTCATGCGATGATATTCGCTAACAGTAAAATGACGCGGACGAACAGCAACCATGGTGGTGGTTTGAGCTTGGTAAGCCCATTGTAGTAACAATGTAGAGAAAAACCGATTCCTGAACCCTGAATTAAACCGTGGGCAGCATAGGAGGTTTGAAGGAATGGCTATTTTGGATAGTGCCTTATCCGCGTGGTTTGGGCGTGCGTAGGGTTAGCATTTAGATCATGGATGGTCTCACTCAAGCGTTACAGCAGCATTTTGGCTTTACGGATTTTCGGGCCGGACAGCGCCAGGTTATCGAACAGGTCCTGGCTGGTAAACATACCCTGGCCGTCTTGCCCACGGGTCGAGGCAAATCCCTGTGCTATCAACTCCCCGCCCTGATGGCTCCAGGCACCGCCTTAGTGATCTCTCCCTTGATTGCCTTGATGCAGGACCAAGTGCAGGGTTTGGCCCGTCGCGGCATCCATCAAGCCACCTATTTGAACAGTTCGCTAAGTGCCAGTGAAGTCTATGAACGCTTGCGGGGCATACGCCAAGGTCAATACAAATTACTCTATGTCGCTCCAGAACGTTTTGGGGACCCTCGCTTCCAGGAACTCCTAGAGGAACTTACCATCAGCCTCTTTGTCATTGACGAAGCCCACTGTGTCAGTCAATGGGGCCATGATTTTCGGCCTGACTATCGCAACTTGGCAGATCGCCTAGATGCCCTCGGAGAAACGACCGTTCTTGCCCTGACCGCTACCGCCACGCCCCGAGTCCGCAAGGACATCATAGAAAGTCTAAGACGCCCTCTCAAAGAAGTTAGTGCAGACTTCGACCGCCCCAATCTCACCCTGATCTGCCGCCAACCCCCGGACCAAAAGGCAAAAGACCGGGAAGTCCTGCATCTGCTGCAAGAAAATCCGGGTGCCACCATTATTTATGTCAGTAGCCGGGCAGAAGCAGACCGATTAGGCGTTTGGCTAGAGCAGGAAGGCATTCCCACGGGGGTCTACCATGCGGGCATCAGCAATGAGATACGCGCCCAAGTCCAGGAACAATTTCAACAAGATGAGCTAAGGATTCTGGTAGCCACTGTCGCTTTTGGGATGGGCGTAGACAAACCCGATGTCCGTCAGGTTATTCACTACAATCTGCCAACTTCTTTAGAGAATTACTATCAAGAAGCAGGACGCGCTGGACGAGATGGAGAAGCCAGTCAGTGCACTTTATTTTATGTTCCCAAAGATTATCAAATCCAAAAGTTTCTGATTGACCGGGACTATCCAGAAGATAGCGATATTCGTACCGTTTACCGCAGTATTCATCGCAGCCCAGAACCGATTTCCCGAGAAGATATCCGAGCTGAGTTTGAATCCAAAGATGAAACCAAAGCGAATGCGGCCTTAAAACTTTTGTTAGACCAGAACTGGGTTACAGAGGTCACTTCTGGTCACTACAAAACAACCCGTGCGGTCAATAGCCCCAAGGTGGACCGTCGCGCCCTAGATGCCCGTCGAGAGCAGACCTACATCCGGCTCAATCAGATTGTGGACTATGCCACAGGCCCACGCTGCCGCCGTCAGGTCCTTTTGTCCTACTTCGGACAGGATTATCACCCTCCTTGTCACAGTTGTGATGTTTGCCTGGAAGGGAAAAACTCTATCCCCGCCATCGGTTCTCAGGAATCAGACCATCGGGCCCGTGGCCTTCTAGAAGCGGTGTCTCAATTCGACGGAAAATTTGGTCGCTCCACGATTAGCAAGCTCTTAACGGGGAGTCAGGCCAAACCAATTCAGCAATGGAATTTGGACCGTTCCCCTTGGTATGGGAAATTCAAGAACCATAGCTCCAAAGTCTTAGATAACTGGCTAAAACATCTTTGCGCCCAAAAACTTTTAGGCGTCACCATTGGCGAATATCCCAAACTCTACGTCACCAAAGAGGGCCGCCAAGCCCTTAAGGAAGAAGTGTGGATCGCCCTACCGGGAATGGAAACTTCTTCAAAAAGCGCTAAATCACCCCTGGGCGAGCCCTGCCAATCTTCAGCAGAACCCACGCTTGTGGAAGCTTGCTTGGTGAAACTCCGAGACTGGCGTGGTCAGAAAGCACGGGCCGCCGGTGTCCCTCCCTTCCTCATCCTGCCTGATGCCACCCTGCGCCTATTGGCAGAAGAGCAGCCCCAGACGCTAGAACAACTCCCTCAAATTAA
>CASBPW010000305.1 GCA_949127685.1 Candidatus Sivonenia alaskensis PMM_0068
CTACGCTTACAGCTTGCTGGGTGCCAGCTTCTCGGCTGCGCCTGCCGGACACGCTTAGCCTCTGCCGAACACGGAGCTTGCCCCGAGGGCCATACCTTTGATTTTTTCTTGAACCCAATCCAATTGATTACGCGCACTATATAGAATCACAAGTCAACACCGAGAAGATCACTATGGAACTGGAAGATGCGCGCAATAAATCAGAAAAAGCGCTCAAAGCAATAGAGCAAGAACGCCTCGAGGAAACGATGATTATTAGAGGAATGGAAGATGAGATCACTGACTCGCAAGCTTCAGTCAATAGATCATGGTTTTCTCCCGTAAAACAGTTTTTGAAGAAATTATTTTTCTGGGTAATGCAAGGTATTAAATATCATTTAGGCATCCAACCAAACCAGCTTCGATACATAGATACAAATGACTTAGTCGCTTCAATGGCAACAGATGATCCGCAGACTATTTTTCGACTTCTCAAGCGGGCTGATGCTGAAAATTATCTTAGGCCACAAAAAAGAGGGGTAGGTTATATCGTTTACAAGGCCCTGAAACTTAATTACAAAAAATTTAAAAATACGCTTAAATTTGTTTTACGATTCTTCCGTGCAGTAAAAAAGAGACTACCCATATGATGCGACCTGTATTCATGATCGATGTGCAAGTCTTTCAGACGGATACTTGGAACAGGGGCATGGGTAAATATACGCTTTCTCTCTTGAGAGAAGCAACAAAGCAGTATGGGTTGGGTAAAGAATATGATTTCGTTCTAGTAACTAGTTCACATCTCCCAGATGAAAGTGAGCGTATCAAAACTGTAAAGGCACTTTTTGAAAGCGCAGAGGTGTGCAGTCTTCCATTGCTAAGGCCTGCAGAGCAGACGGCACAAGAAGCATTAAAGATAAATGCTGATTTGGTGGATGAATATATTGATAAAAATTATTCCAATCGTGAGATTTGGTATTTTATACCAACCCCACTTGACACATCAATATACTGTAGCTTCCCTCGTTCTGCAACACGCAAGATGATGCTTTTCTATGATCTTATTCCGCTACTTTTTTCTAGCTTATATCTAACAGATGAAGGAACCCAGTTAACATATTTTTCTAGGTATCGTTCGGTTTTTGAGGCAGATTTACTATTTACAATTTCGAGAACAACACTGAATGATATTGAGCAGTATTTGTGCATAGATACTGACCGTCTATGCAATATTGATGGGGCACCAATCCCCCGCTCTGTCGATGGTGAAAAGGAACCTGATATAGTTGAATTGGATAAATTTCCATTTATTTTGATGCCGAGCGGCAATGACATGCGGAAAAACAATTTTCGCGCCGTTGAAGCATTTGAGTCCTTTAATGCACTTCATCAAAACAAGTATAAGTTAATAATTACTTCACGCTTTGATCGTGCTACTCAAAACCAGCTTAAAAAGATATCATCCAACATAATTTTCTCAGGAAATATTAGCGATCAAGAATTATATTGGTTGTATCATAAGGCTGAGCTTGTGCTTTTCGTCCCAGAGTATGAAGGTCTTGGGCTACCTGTACTTGAGGCGGTCGAGCAGTCAAAGCCTCTCGTATGTTCTAGTATTGCAGTTTTTAAAGAAATTAGTGATGATGCATTCTTTTACGCCGACCCGTATGATGTTAATTCAATATCCAATGCGCTGAATGATGCTCTAGATCAAAATAGAGTATCTCAAAAGAAAATGGACTATAGCCGTATTCTCAATAAATATAGCTGGAGTGAAAGTTCGCGCCGATTTGTAGAAAGACTGAACGAAAAATATACTAAGGAAACTCAAAAATCAGATTTATTAAAAATTGCGGTTCTTGGGCCAGATCCCACAGGTCTTTCGACGATAGGAAAAGTTATGCAAGAGCAGCATGCTGCCCTTTCAAAATTAGCAGACATTACCTATTACTTTGAGCAAAGTCCAACAGCATTGCACAAGAAAGTCGCTTATTTACCATATATAGCCAAAACATTTTCAATAGAAGATTTCAATATTGATGTCTACAAAACGTACGATGCGGTAGTTTACCATATTGGTAATAGTGACTACCATATATACATCATTAACCACGCACGTAACTTGCCAGGTATTGCAATTATACATGATGCTGATATGCATGGCATTATGATGTACTTATACACTCGAGGTATGATATCTAAAGCTCGCTATAATACTGAAAAACGCCTGCATGAGCTAATGCAAAACAGCCCAAAACTAAAGTTTGTGACGAGCTTAGCTAATAGTCAAATTGGTATTGTAATTCATTCTGAATATGCCCTTCAAGCGACAAAAAATAGTCTCTTGTCTGAGAATATTCGCGTGCGAAAACTAAATCTTCCAACACCTATTCTCAGCCAACGACCTGCATCTTCAAAGATGGAACAAAGGCGGCGTATTGGCATAGCTGGCATTTTAGCTGATGTAAAGGGTATTGGCGTACTGGCAAATATACTCAATTCTGCTACCTTTGATGATTGCTTATTTCATGTGTTTGGCTACGATTTTATTGCTGCAAAGAGTAAACTTTCCTCTATTCGAAATCATGATAATGTTATTGTAGAGGTTAATTTAAGTGACCTTGCATTTCAACAGAGATTGAGTGAACTCGATATCTTGCTCAACTACCGACCTAGATATAATGGGGAAACATCCATTGCTACCCTTGAGGCATTACGTTATGGGGTTGTACCGATAGTACGTGACATAGGCTGGTTTGCTGAGCTTCCTGATACTGTTGCAATCAAAGTCATGAGTCCTGAAGATGTTCCGAAAGCGCTACGCTATCTTATGGATCAGCCACAAAAGCTTAGAGATATGAGTACGGCTGCTATAGAATTTATGACCAGCGAACATTCGCTAATAGCTTATTGTAATGGGTTGATTGAGTTTGTAAAAGAATCGCTCAAAGGTGATACTCCTGCCATCAATGTGATGCGCTCTATTAAGCAAACAGAAAGAACATTGATTACTGTTAACACGCTTACGAACCCGTACAATGCCAATTCTCAATGAGCATGGACTAAATTGAGGAGAGGACGAAGCCTGACGTCCTCCTCATTCTTCTTCTTTTCTAGGCTCGTGGCCTTAACGGATAAGAATCAGCAGATTTGTCATGAAATCATTCTAAGTTTGTCGCCGTGCAAGCATGTTCGCGCTCCAGGCGCTGAGGGCTATATATTGGGGATAAGTCAACATGCAAGAAGTTCTGAAGTTCTAAAGAGTAGGTTCCTCTCAGAGTCTCGTTCTGTAGCATGTGCATCTCAGGCAGGCAAGCTTTAGGGGCTTAGATGGCATGACAGCATATCAATGGTTAGGAGTCAGTAATCTATGAATGTAGTGGATTTTTTTCAGCTGAGCGCCGGCAAGTGGCTCTCACAAAGGACTACGCACCACCTGGCCTTTAGACTCGCAGAAGCGGGTGAATCGGAAATTCAAATCGAAGCGCTGGCTATCGATCATCCTAAAGTGCTTGAGATCTGTGAACTGCATCAGGTCGATCCTAGTTTGGCCGTCGGTGGCTCTCATGTGCGTTGGCAAGCCTCCATGGGATGGGACAAGTCGGATGAAAACCACGAAGGCTCCACCGTGTTCGTACTGGTACCGGAGACTCCAGATGCCCGACAGGGGACGCTGCTGCGAGAGCGCGGCTACGCTGAAATTGTCCCTGTGGCGGGCCGCTACCACATGGATGATGAAGGTGGTTTAGTGCTAACTACCGAGTACGAGACCATGAGTTCGGTTGAACGATTTTGGTTTGTTAGTCCCAGCCTGCGTATGCGGACAAGTACGGTGAAACGGTTTGGGGGGTTTAGCACCGCAACCTTCTGCACCGAATTTCGGATGGCCGATACTGAGGAGACGGATGTCCCCCCTGACCAGGTTCAGGATGCTGGTGAGTCAACAAAATATTCTTCCTTTTTTGGTTGGTAAATTAATGAATGCCTTGAGGTGCGGCACAACTTATTTCCTAAGAGATAAGGGAACTATCCATTTTCAATAGGCATCCCGGAGCGTTTATCCGGTAGAATTACACGGAAGCTAAACGGGAGCCGTCATGGGCACTGATGCCATTTTTGATAAAGTCCAGACCATAGTTGCAGAACAGCTCTCTGTCGAAAAAGAGCAAGTATCTTTGGAGTCCAACTTCGCGGACGACTTGGGTGCTGATTCCCTAGACCAGGTAGAACTGGTCATGGCTTTGGAAGAAGAGTTCGACATTGAAATCTCTGATGAAGATGCAGAAAAAATCACCACGGTGAAAGACGCTGTCTCTTACATCACAAAAAAACCAACCTGAATGTACGCGCCAAGAAAGCTATTTTCTAAAAGTTGAACATCAGCTTTTCTCTCTAGTTTCGTTTGTCTATCAGGGGTGGCCTTTTTGCCCTTGTCTACAAAGAAATTTTTACTGGAAAGTCCGTTTTGCTTATATTTTCTATAGATAAAGTTTTTTTGGTGAAAGGAGACCAGCGCTCAGAAGCACATCTCTCGAAAGCGAGTGGAGTTTCTCTATGGTCATTATTGAAAGTTAAACACACTTAAATGTACCGTGCTACATACTCATACCCGAGCTTTAACTGCAAGATCCTCAACCTAATCTGTTTCCAATCAATAGTCGCAACCCACAGCTTTTCCATATCAGAGTATTGCACTGTGTCATCAACTTCTACATCTTCACTATAAAGTGTCAGCAGTTGGCCATTCTTCAACTCAATATGGTGACGACCCAAGTCTTGAATGGTACCCATACAGTTCAGCCGTAACCGCCCCTCAGTATCAGCATTATGAAAATCTGCAAAGACTCTGGGATGACTCATTGGAGTTACGCAGCGACGCAAAATAGAGGCTAACTCCTCTATCAAGGGGAGGTGCTCATCTGGGGTAAGATTCCGGACTTGTTGGTGGACTTCTTGATAGGAAGTCATAGTTCCTCACAGTTAACCTTTGCTAAAACTAATACAGAGATGGATTTAATTGACCCCAGGCATTTGCGCAAGTGGCTTGCTCACTGCTGTTACTGTGCCTCATGAACCTGCAAACCGCTGTATCATGGAATGACCAATGCCTCCCAAGGTCATCTCCTACAGCTATAAGGGGGTTAGGGGGTCAAGATTTTAGCCTTGTTTGTACACTAAAGAACGCACGATATTCCAAAGTTTGACCATGACTACTGAAGAGAAGAGGCTTTTACTACAACCAGGCAGCTTGTGGGCAAGCGTTATAGAACAAACCAACTATGCCCTCGAATCTGGAGCCCTCCTCTCGTTGCCGACGGAGTATACGTTTGTGGAGCAGGGGGGTGTCCGTTTTCTGGTGCGCCTCTTAGCCAATCTCAACCGCAAACATGAAGCAAAAAAAGCGACTAAGGCCCTGGGAAAAGTATTCAATCCCTTTCTTCCCTACGAAGAGGACCTATTTGTTGCAGACATTTCCCAGACCCATGTCTGTCTTTTGAACAAATATAATGTGGTCAACTACCATCTGCTCCTCATCACACGGGATTTCGAGGAACAGGAAACCTTGCTTACCCTGCAAGATTTTGAGGCCCTATGGGCGTGCATGGCTGAATTTGAAGGTTTGGCCTTCTATAACGCAGGGAAAACGGCTGGGGCGAGTCAGCGACACAAGCATGTGCAACTTGTCCCGCTACCCCTCACTCCGGAAGGTCCCCCCATCCCCATAGAGCCCTTGCTCACCAGCGCAACCTTTCAAGGGTCTATCGGGAAAATAGCTGGACTTCCGTTTGTCCATGGTTTTGCAGCGTTAGACGCCTCTCTCGCAGAATCCCCCTTGCAAGCGGCTGAAGCGTCCCTTGCTCACTATCACGCCTTGCTTCAGGCCGTGGGTTTGAGCAACCCTATGCCAGAGAACAGGCAGTCCGGAGCCTACAATCTTCTGGCGACGCGGCGATGGATGTTGCTGGTCCCCCGGTCACAGGAAGATTTCGAGTCCATTTCTGTGAACTCCTTAGGCTTTGCCGGAGCCCTCCTCGTCCGCAATGAACAGCAACTGGAACGGCTGAAAATCTACGGTCCCCTGAATGTGCTGAAGAGCGTTGCTTTGCCTATATAGCGGTTCCTGATTGGGTGAGATAGAAATGTGTACTGAAAGCCTTATCTAGCGATGATCTGATGTGCCTCACTCGTCTAGGAACCGCTATATAGCCCTTCTTGATGGACAGGGGAGATCTCAAGAGCCTTAAGATTTTTTCGCTGCTCGGAATAGCGCGATCGCCTGTAGCAGTAAAGCGGCCCACAGGATTATGGATCTGCGGCATTTTAGAGGGGTAATAACCATAGATCTAACGGTTGGTTTCAAAAGCAGGGTCAACAGCAACCCTCAATAAACCCCGTTCTCCACTTCTGGTCCTGAGGATGTTGACAAACTCTTCGAACACTTATATATTTTGCTCATATAGTACGTGTGCTAAATAAAAGACCCCTAATGATTTTTGTGCTTTTCCTCTAAACCCCGTGGAGTTCATGTTATGGACCGTATTGATAGCGCTAACACCTTAACGGATAGGGAAGTCTCCTCAACAGGGGAAGAAGCCGCGAGCGGGATCGCAATAGCAGAG
>CASBPW010000306.1 GCA_949127685.1 Candidatus Sivonenia alaskensis PMM_0068
CTGCAAGAAAGTGAAGAACGTTTCCGGAGTGCATTCGATAGTACGGCCATTGGGATGGCCTTGGTTTCCCTGGATGGTCATTGGCTACAGGTGAATCGGGCCTTGTGTGAAATTGTTGGCTACTCAGAGCAAGAATTGCTGGCTACCGATTGCTATAAAGTAACGCTTCCAGAGGATCAGGAAAAAACCTGGGAAAGTCTGCAGCAAATGCTCACCGGAGAGACTTGCGCTCGTCAATTAGAAAAGCGATACCTCCACAAACTTGGACATACCGTCTGGATTTTGCTGAATATTTCCTTGGTACGCAATGCCCAAGGTGAACCCCTATACTTTGTCAATCAAATTCAAGACATCACCACAGCCAAGTATCAAGAAGAAGAACTTAAAAAAAGCGAAGAACAACTTAGACTGGCGATGCAAGCAGCTCAAATGGGCACCTGGGATTGGGATATTCAAGCCAATACCTTGCAACAATTTAAGGACCTAACCTGGACTATTGTCCCCAAGGGTGCGCGTTACCCGGACTATGAAACTTTTCTCGAATCGATTTATCCTGAAGACCGTGAACATATTCATGAAACAGTGCTCCGGGCTTTAGCAGGGAAGGCCGAGTACGATATTGAATTTCGAGTTATCTGGCCCGATGGCACCCTGCATTGGGTTGAAGGTAAAGGTCAAGTCTTGCGGAATGCAGCAGGCGATCCAATCCGGATGGTGGGGGTGGCCGTAGACATCACAGACCGCAAACACGCTCAAGAAGTCCTGCAACAGGCTAATGATCAATTGGAACTCCGAGTTACAGAGCGCACGATTGCGCTGATGACTGCGAACCAACAACTCATTAAGGAAATTGTTGATCGGGAGCAGGCTGAAGAAGCGCTAAAGCTGAATGAAGAACGCCTACGCTTGATTGTCCAGACGATGCCCGTGATGATGAAAGCACTTGATGCAGAAGGGAATATTATTGCCTGGAATCGAGAGTGTGAAGTGGTGACGGGTTACAGTGCCGAGGAAATAATTTACAATCCAAGAGCCTTGGAATCTCTGTATCCGAATACATCCTATTCGAAACAAGAATTCACCAAATGGTTTCAACGGGGAGGTAATAATTATCGCAACTGGGAATGGGATATTAGGTGTAAAGACGGCAGCATAAAAACATTGGAATGGTCTAATTTGTCCCAGCAGTTTCCTATTCCTGGTTGGGCCTCTTGGGGCACTGGTATTGATATTACAGAACGCAAACGCGCTGAAATTGAAATTCACAAAGCCTTGCAGCAAGAAAAAGAACTGAATGAATTGAAGTCTCGCTTTGTCGCGATGACTTCCCATGAATTCCGCACCCCTTTGAGCACTATTTTGTCTTCTGCTGAACTGCTGGAATATTATGGTCAAGGGTGGCCCGAGGAACGAAAAAAGAGGCATCTGCACCAAATCCAAAGTGCTATTAAGCATATGACTCACCTATTAGATGATGTCTTAACGCTAGGCAAATCAGAAACCAAAAAACTTGAATTCACGGCTGAACCTGTCTCCCTTGATGCATTTTGCTTAGATATCATCGAAGAGGCCAAGCTTAACCTTGATAGCCACCACAAGATAAAGTTTGCCCGAAAGGGCAATTGTGTGAATACTATGTTTGATGAAAAAATACTCCGCCAAATTTTCAATAATCTCCTTTCTAATGCTATTAAGTATTCACCCAAGGGCGGAACCGTACTTTTCAGCCTATCTTGTAAAGATAATCAAGCAATATTCCATATCAAAGATGAGGGAATTGGCATTCCTTTGGAAGACCAACGTTTACTCTTTGAGCCCTTTCATAGAGGCGGTAATACTGAAAATATTTCAGGTACAGGACTAGGGCTAACGATTGTCAAGAATTCTGTGGAGTTATATGGAGGCTCCCTTACCTTTAAGAGCGAGCCAGGAAAAGGAACAACATTTACTGTTACGCTGCCAATACATCATCCAGAAACTACGGCCATAACCCATGAGCAAAATTCTTGTTATCGAGGATGAAGACTATGTTCGGAACAATGTCTTAGAACTACTCGAAGCTGAACATTTTGAGGTTGTCACTGCCGCAAATGGTTTGCTTGGGGTGCAGGTTGCCAAAGAGCAGATTCCCGACCTCATTATCTGTGATGTGATGATGCCTCAGTTGGGTGGGCATGAGGTCTTAGAAACCCTGCGCAAAGATCCGAAAACGGAGTTGATTCCTTTTATCTTCCTGACCGCTAAAGCAGATAAAACGGATATCCGTCAGGCTATGGAAGAGGGAGCGGATGATTATTTGACTAAGCCTTTTACGCGGGCAGACTTGCTTGGGGCTGTTCACACACGCCTGGAGAAGCAGGGAGTGATTATCAAGCACTCTCAGCAAAAGTTAGATAATCTGAGGAGCGGTATTGCCTATGCACTCCCCCACGAAATGCTGACCCCATTGACATCAATTCTTGGTTTTTCGCAAACAATTATTCTTCAATACAACTCACTAAAACGGCCCAAGATTTTGGAAATGGTGGAAAGAATCCATGATTCCGGGGAGCGTCTTCATCGCGTCATTCAGAATTTTCTACTGTATGCAGAGTTGGAACTGACGGCAACCAATCCAGAAAAAATTAAAATCTTGCGGTCCCATCATGCCCATTCTGCCAAGCGAGTGATTACTACCGTGGCCAGCCAAAAGGCAAGACAGTTTAAGAGAGAAGTAGACCTGACTTTAGCAACAGAAGATTCATCGATCGGCATTTCAGAAATTAACTTTACTAAGATGGTCGATGAGTTGGTGGACAATGCGTTTAAGCATTCTCCGGTCGGAACTCCTGTGCATATCACCAGTGGGGTGAAAGATGGACAATTTATGTTGTCTATCACGAATCAAGGGCGAGGGATGACGGCTGAACAAATTGCCGACTTAGGGGCTTATGTGCAATTTGAGCGACGGGTCCATGAACAGCAGGGTTCAGGATTAGGGTTGGTTATTGCTATTCGTTTGGCAGAGTTGCATGCTGGAAAGTTAACCATTGAAAGTATTGCTACAGATGTCACGAGTAAAGAAACAGTGGTTCGAGTTACCCTGCCCACATAGACCCCCCGTTGCAATAACAGTTGAGCCATGCCCCATTTAGGGGAAACCCAGGGGGGTTCGGTTCAAGGGACACAGGGGAGTCTAGCGAGTACACTAAGAAGCATGAACTTCATCGATAAGCTAAATGGAGCTATTGCCCGCAATCAGAGTTTATTATGCATAGGGCTAAATCCAGACCCAGAGGTAGTGCCTGTTTCTTTCTACGATCCGGGCGCTGTGCCAGATGTTTCTGGATTAGAAATGTGGTTACAGGCTTTAATTGCCCAAACCGCCCGTTTAGTCTGTGCCTATGAAATAACTTTGGAATTTTATGTAGCCCTTGGGCCAGAAGGATTAGATTTATTAAGTAAAATCCTATCTTCTATTCCTGAGTATATTCCAGTTATTTTGGATGCTAAGCATAGTGACCTCAGTACAGCCACAGTTTTTGCCCAAACTATTTTTCTAAATTGGAAAGTCGATGCTGTCACTCTGATCCCCTATGCAGGACAGGATGTTGTCGCTCCTTTTCTGGTCTATCCGGATAAAGCAGTCTTTGTGCTTTGCATAACGTCTAATCCTTCAGCATCTGTTTTACAGGAATATCCTTCTGCTGAGTCGCCGCTTTTCCTCCAGGTTACTAGGGAAGCCCAGGCTTGGGGCACTCCAGAACAATTGGGGTTAGAGGTAGGGGTGGCTGTGCCTGAATCCTTAGCCCGCATTCGGCAACTTGCTCCTGAGCGGGTGATTCTTTCCTCTAATAGTTGGCTCGATGATGACACCCTGGCTCCGCTTTTGGGGGCAGGTTTAGATGCGAATGGAGATGGATTAATTATCCCGGTGCCCCAAAGGTTATTGAATCATGAACCTCCGTCTGAACTGCCTAAACTAATTGATAATTTGCGGGAAGTGATCAACCAAGAGCGTCATCGAATTGCGAGTGGAAATCCCGCCTGTTCGGTATGGGTGCCTAATGTGTGCTTTTTGGAACACCATGCATACGAAGATTTGATTTTGCAGCTTTATGACATGGGCTGTGTTGTTTTCGGCGACCATGTTCAATCTTCCGGTTTAACTTTTCCCTACTATGTCGATCTCCGCAAAATTATCTCCAACCCGCAGGTCTTTCACCAGATTCTAAAGGCCTATGCCGATATTCTGAAAGACCTAGAGTTTGATCGGATCGCAGGGATTCCCTATGGCTCTTTGCCTACGGCAACGGGGTTAGCGCTACGGCTGGGATATCCGATGATTTTTCCACGGAAAGAAGTGAAGACCTATGGGGCGCGCAGACTGATTGAAGGAGCCTACGAAAAAGGGGAAACGATTGTAGTCATTGATGACATTCTGATTACGGGAAAGAGTGTGATGGAAGGAGCTGAAAAGCTCAAAGCGGAGGGTTTAGCAGTTCAAGATATCGTAGTCTTGATCGATCACGGAAAGGGCGTTAAAGAAACGCTGAAACAACGGGGTTATCAAGGCCATGCCGTGCTCACTATTTCAGAAATTGCTGAAACTTTATATGAAGCCAGGCGTATCAATCAAGAGCAGTTCGAAGTTTTGCTCGGGAATCCATAGAGACCTTAGTCTGGCTCAAACTCCTCGTTGATGGCTCCACAGGCTGGGCAAATCCATTCATTGGTCAGGGTCTCAACAGGAGCTACGGGAGGGATCCCAGCCTCGGGATCTCCTTCTGTTGGATCGTAGGTATAGTCGCAGCTTGTGCATGTACGTACTGGCATTTCTGTAACCTCTTGTATCTTTTACAAGGCAGACCCCCCTGTGTCCGGGGGATGGCGACTCATGGCTCAATTAATATTTCTACGGGGGGTATTCTATGTGGGGTTCTATCCGAGTTCTAGCAAGGAAGGCCGCATAAAACAAGAAAGAAATTAGCCCGATTCAAACTCCTCTTTAGAGGCCCCACACTCAGGGCAAACCCATTCAGTCGGTAAAGCCTCAAAAGGAGTGCCTGGCGGTATCCCATTTCCAGGGTCTCCTTCGGCTGGGTCGTAC
>CASBPW010000307.1 GCA_949127685.1 Candidatus Sivonenia alaskensis PMM_0068
GGCAAATAATACTTTTGGGCCGGGGAGACCTTCTACTGCTGTGAACAATGCAGCCCAAGCGATGAGGGACTTTCGTGCTGATCCATCACCTTTTGGACCACGAGCTACCGCTAAGATACGGGAAGCGCAAAAGTTGGCTGATGCTTTCAAAAGACCTTGAGGAGGTTGAGAGGAGGTTGATATGCAAGAATTGCAAGAATTTTTAAATGCTCTTGGAATCGTGGCCCTGATCTGGTTTGTTGTTGCATTTTTTTCCTTTGGTGAATTTGGCTGCGCTAACTTAATAGCTGGGGTTCTCCTCTTTGGCATCTTTGGAATTGCTATTCAACACTTCTTTATCTGGATTTCCCCATACTTGATCTGGATGGCTCTAGTGCCTCTTATCCCTATTGGCTTCTGGCTTGGCAAAATTCTAGAGAAAAGACTAGCCACTGGGCGAGGCCCTGAGCCTGTCGAAGGGAATCCAGGGCCAAAGCGTGAAGACCGGAATCAAATCCCCCCTTTCTAAAACCCTGCGTAAAGCGACCTCAAGCGCGACCGTCTGGTATCCACAGAAAACCTTGCATAGACCGCGTTAGAGTAGGATTATCCCGGCTTTTTCGCTAAAGGGTTGCTATGGTTATGCCCTCAAGGGTGTTGGTTTTATTGCTATTCAGTGGATTTCTCCTTTTATCTCCTGAGATTGCCTTGGCTCAAGCCACTGGAGACATAAACGGGGATGGGAAAGTCGATACGCAAGACGTCACTATCCTAGAGCAATATCTTAAAGGTTCTCGTATTTTGGAAGACCAGGAGCTTCAGCAAGCCGATGTCAATCAAGACGGAAAAGTAGATAGCAAAGACCTTGACGCTTTACAAAAACGCCTAGGGATCTTACCTCCCAATCCCTCCGGCCCTATACAAACGAATCAACGGGTAAACAGAGATGAGTCGTCTAGGGTTTCCAGAGAGGGGAATGCGAATACCTTGCAGGTAGGCATTTCCGAAGTTGTACCAGAGTGGGTACGCGGTGAATGGAGTTTTTCCTCTACGGTGTTAGAGGATCGGGGCTTCAATGATGTGGGCCGCAGACATAATGAGCAAATTACGCTTCCCGGCGACCTCTCAGGGCAATATCAATCCTATAGCGACACTACGGGAGAACGTTTAGAACGACAATGTTGGCAGGTCATGGAGTTCGATGATAGACACTTTGTATTCGTCGAACAATCTCGATTTGCAAGTAGCGGTGCGCTTGTACGTTCTACATCAACCGTAACCAGACTAGAGCCTAATCAAGCGCAAATCAGAGTCCGTGTGGACGTCCTCGACCCAGGACGTGGAGGCCATGGGGCAGGAAGTCAGGGCTTGCTGGGTGCATTGTTTGGGGCAATTTTCGGACAGCAGAGCAGCAGGAACCAAGTTGGGGACTATTATGTGCGCGAGGGAAATATGATACGGACTCCTGGGACTGAACAAAAACGTCTGCCCGATGTAGACTTGAGCCGTTTACGGTGTAGTTAACTGTCAAACGGTTTGTAGCGTTTTGGGCTGAGGCATTTCTTTACCCTCTTCTTGATACCAAAGGAATAGGGACTCAATGAGTTCCTTCCCCCTTTTAGCAGCCTCCTTATAGGTCGCCCCATCCGTACAGGGTTGATTCAACTCAGAAAAATCGGGTAAGGAGACGACATAGCAATGGTCTTCATCTGACCACTGAATCAACATTTGATACTTACTGATGCTCATCTTCTAAACCCTCGATTTCTTGGAGTGCTGCCATTACCTGTTTGAAGCTATCAATATAAGTGATTGCCAATTTTCAGTAATCAGATCTCTAACTATGGTGGTTTTCTCTGGGGGAGCTTTTGTATAGAAATAAACCCAGAGGTTTGTGTCTAAGAAAACCTTAGCGCTCATACAGTTCGTCGCGGTTAAATTTGCAGTTAGCTGGAAGTTTGGCAGAGTATTGTTTTGCGTGGTCGATGAACGCGGCAAACTTTTGATCGGCTGTAAAGTCCTCAGCTTGCTCTGCTTCAGTGGCCTCTTGGACAATGACTTTAAGCCGTTTCCCTTCCATTGCTGGGCTAAGTTTTTCGGTCAATACTAGGTTGCCGTTGATGCAAGTGGCTCGAAGAATTTGGGTCATAGTTTTGTTTCTGGCGAGGATTCACCCGTCCCCATTCTATTTCAACAGCATATTTGGTTTCAGGCAATTCTCGGGTATTGCTGATTCGTCCCGGTCACCCAGCGAAGGGAAAGCGCTTTGAGAAATGGGGAGTTCATATCAGAATCCGACAGACTCATTTGAGGCTGTTTCATGGTTCAAGAAAAAGAACATCCTGATTTTCCGGAAGAGAAGCAATCAGCTCAAGAAGGCGCGGATTTAGGTGCGGAGGATGCTTTTCAAAAGTACATAAGTGTTGAACAACCAAAATTCACAAAGGCAAGAATCGCTACTTTTTGTGGTGCATTTCTTGGGTCTGCTTGGTTCCTACTCATTCATCTAACCCCTGTCACCGGGTCTTCTATGGCTCCCGCTGCTTTGGATGGAAGTAGAGCGTTTGCTATTGTCTATATGCCTTGGGAGATTCCACAAAAAGGACAGATGGTTCAAATTAGAATCCCAGAAGTGATTCTAAACAAATATCCCAACTACAAATA
>CASBPW010000308.1 GCA_949127685.1 Candidatus Sivonenia alaskensis PMM_0068
AAGGGCAGGTACAGCTGGAAGTAGAAGAAAAGACCTTTAGCCTGCGGCAGTACAACGCATTTCTCGATTCCATCGCCTCACTCCAGAAGAAGCGCTGCAACGGGAGCAGGAACAGGACCAGCAAATCGCCACGCTCACCCCGTCCACAGCCCCACGCCTAAGAGCCACTCCTGCCGAGGTCAGCCTAGCCTCAAGTCCGCTCCTCTACGAGGTTCCAGAGTCTCCCGAACAAATCGCGGTCACCTATCGCCTGGCAGGGGACAAGTATCTGCTGATTGAATATGGTCCCTTGGTCCTGGATTTGAACCTGCGCTTCCGTGTCCATGCCTTGATGCAGTGGCTCATGGACCATCCCTTAGCAGGTATTCTCGACCTGACTCCAGGCATTCGTTCGCTGCAAGTCCACTATGACAGCCGCATCCTACCCTTAGCAGAACTACTCAATACGTTGATGGCCGCAGAAAAAGAATTACCCCCCATTGCGGCCATGGAAGTACCGACGCGCATCTTGCATTTGCCCCTCTCTTGGGACGATGAATCGACCCAGTTAGCGATTCAGAAGTATATGCAATCCGTGCGCAAAGATGCCCCCTGGTGTCCCAGCAATATTGAATTTATCCGGCGTATCAATGGTTTGGATAGTATCGAACAGGTAAAAGAGATTGTCTTCAAGGCCAGTTACCTCGTGCTCGGCTTGGGAGATGTGTATTTGGGTGCTCCTGTAGCCACGCCCATCGATCCGCGTCATCGTCTCGTCACCACCAAATACAATCCAGCGCGCACCTGGACTCCTGAGAATGCCGTGGGTATTGGCGGTGCTTATATGTGCATCTATGGCATGGAAGGTCCAGGCGGCTATCAATTTGTGGGACGCACGGTTCAAGTGTGGAATACCTTCAAACAAACAGCAGACTTCGAAGCCGGAAAACCTTGGCTGCTCCGCTTCTTTGACCAAATTCGTTTCTATCCGATGTCCGCACCAGCGCTGCTTCGCTATCGGGAAGCCTTTCTCCAAGGGCAGGTACAGCTGGAAGTAGAAGAAAAGACCTTTAGCCTGCGGCAGTACAACGCATTTCTCGATTCCATCGCCTCCGAAGTAACCGAATTCAAGACAAGGCAACAGACGGCCTTTGAAGCTGAGCGCCAACGCTGGCAAGATCTGGATAGCCAAGCGGAAACGTTCGTGGAGGCCCTCCTCGATACACCCATCGGCGAAGAAATAGACCTACCCCCCAATGCTCAAGTCGTCACTTCGTACATTCCCGCCAATGTTTGGCGAATTGTAGTAGAAGTAGGTACCAGCGTTGAGGTAGGCGATCAGCTGATCATCCTAGAATCTATGAAAATGGAAATTGCGATTACGGCTTCGGTAGCAGGGACCGTGATCGATATTCTGTGCATGGAAGGACAACTAGTAGCCGTCGGTCAAAATCTGGTGGTGATTCAGGGGGAAAACCATCAATGACCGATAAAGCTATTTATCTAGCTGTCAATGGAACCCTGATGCGGGGGTTAGCGTTAAACGGCAACCTATTAAAAGCAAAGGCTATGTTTGTCGAAGAGACGACCACGGCGCCGATTTATCGACTTTGGTCCATTCAGGATCGTCACCCAGCGATGGTTCGGGTTGCTGAAGGTGGAAAAGCAATTGCGGTTGAAATTTGGGCCGTTCCCCCAGTCGGTGTCTGCGCTATCTTGCTCCAGGAGCCCCCTGGTTTATGCATTGGCAAGGTTGTTCTCGCCAATAACGAAGTGGTGTTAGGCGTATTAGGAGAACCCTTCCTTTGCGAAGATCAACGAGAAATTACGGAGTGGGAAAGCTGGCGAGCCTATACGGAGAATGAAAAAGTGAAATCCAACAGTTAATGATCAATGGTTTGTATACAGGGTGAGTAGATTAAGAACCACCCTTGCTCCCATAGGTAATTTTATAAATCTTGCCCTCTTCATCATCGCTTACCCATAGTCCACCGTCTGGGCTGTTCACCACATCTACAGGACGACCTAGAACAGCTTGATTAGCATCCAGCCAGCCTGTGATGAAATTGGTGACCTTGGTAACTTTATCTCCTTCAATATGAGCCCGGACAAGCTTATATCCGGTCGGTATGGAGCGATTCCACGAGCCATGAAAAGCGATAATCAGGTCCCCTTGATAGTCTTTGGGAAATTGTTTTCCCTGATAGGCGGTGAGTCCGAGAGGGGCTGAGTGGGCCTGGAAGTTCCACGCGGGTTTGTTGACTTGGGTACAGGTGCCTAGGCGAGCGATCCTTGGGTCTGAGTCTGGATATTTACCTGCGTGACAAAAGGGCCAACCTGCTTGCATCCCTTCTGTGACGCGGTGAAGCTCATCAGGAGGGATATTATCCCCTAGTTGGTCCCGTCCGTTGCTCGTAGCCCACAGACGACCCTGTGCATCAAAACTCAGGCCCACGGCATTTCTAAGCCCACGAGCATAAATCTTCTTACCGGAGCCATCGGGATTGTATTGCAGGATAGTAGCTCGATCCGGACTTTCTTCTTTGCAGGAATTGCAAGAAGAACCTACCGAAACGTAAAGCTTATTATCGGGACCAAAAGCAAGACTGCGGGTGAAGTGCTGCCCTCCTGGGGGAAGTCCATCGACAATTACCTGTGGTTTCTCACCAACCAACTGACCAGGACGGTAGGTATAGCGGATAATGCGCCCAGTCTCAGCGACATAGAGTCCGTTTTTGTAGAAGGCAATACCGTGGGGACGGTTCAAGCCCTGGGCAAAGACTGTTTTCTCTTCTGCAAATCCATCCTGGTTCTTATCAGTGAGGACTACCACTTGCCCTTTCTGGATTTCGGTCACAAACAATTCTCCCTTCGGAGCAACTGCCATAAACCGGGGACGGTCAAGGCCCTCAGCAAAGGGCTTAATCCTAAATCCAGCGGGGACCTGAAAAGACAAAGCCCAGGCTGTAGCCGTGAGGGTAAGAAACCCCAAAATGAAAAGTCCAAAGGGAATGAGTCTTCTCATGGGGTATTCCTAAAGGAAAACAAGTCCATCCCAAGTTTACTAGGATGGACTTGGCCTCGTGTTAATCCTCAGCAAACACTTCTTCCTCATCATCTTTACTGGGCACGACCTGAGTCGCCGACACCGTAGCTCCACCTGCCAGCTTCAAACGCACTTCCTGGTCAATTTTGTTGAAGAGGTCAGAACGGGTTTGTAGTAACTCTAGAGAGTTCTCACGGCCTTGGCCCAAGCGTTCCTCTCCATAGGAATACCAGGCCCCTTTGCGATCCACGACATCTGTCTCTACGGCTAAATCGAGGACACAGCCAATGGATGAAATCCCTTTGCCAAATAGGATGTCGAATTCAGCCCGGCGGAACGGAGGAGCAACCTTGTTCTTGACAACCTTGACGCGGGTGCGGGTTCCAAATTCATCGCCCCCCTTCTTCAGGGTGTCTACTCTGCGGATGTCTAAGCGCACAGAGGCATAGAATTTAAGGGCATTGCCTCCCGTAGTCGTTTCCGGATTGCCATAGACCACCCCAATTTTTTGACGCAGCTGGTTGAGGAAAATGACAATGCAGTTCGCTTTGCCAATGTTGCCTGTAATTTTTCTGAGGGCTTGGCTCATCAAGCGGGCTTGCAGTCCCATGTGGGCATCGCCCATTTCTCCTTCAATCTCGGCACGGGGCACCAAGGCTGCGACAGAGTCGATAACGATGATATCTACAGCCGCTGAGCGAACCAATTGATCTACGATTTCCAAGGCAGACTCCCCGGTATCGGGTTGTGAAATCAGGAGGTTGTTAATATCCACGCCCAAGGCTGCAGAATACACAGGGTCAAGCGCATGTTCTGCATCGACGAAGGCGGCGATTCCACCTTGCTTTTGGACTTCAGCGACGATGTGCAGGGCCAACGTTGTTTTTCCCGAAGATTCTGGACCGAAAATTTCAATCACTCGTCCTCTAGGAATGCCGCCGCCTAGAGCCAAATCCAGGGTTACTGCTCCGGTGGAGACTGTTTCCACACGCATCTTAGTATTTTCTCCAAGTCGCATGATCGCCCCATCCCCAAAAGTCTTTTTAATTTGGGAAAGCACCACATCTAGTGCCTTCTGCTTCTCACTACTGGTACTGTCAGCCTTACTTTCTAGGCTGTTGGTGGATGCTGCGGAGTTGTTACGTGCCATGAATATTTCCTATGATAATCGGCTGAGATTCAGTACTGGAAGACCGTCTGCGAAGTGAGGGGCGAAGAGATGCTCAGATTCTAGCATCTCTTTTTTATGGACAAATATGCTCAAGCATAGCACAGGTGTCCTACACCTAATTATCGGTGCACGGTAGTTATAACCCGTCGCGAAAAATAAAAATAAAGTTGGCACTCTTGCACCCAAATGATTTATATTTGTCTGTCGGAGCCACTACATGCCCCCATCGTCTAGAGGCCTAGGACACATCCCTTTCACGGATGCGACACGGGTTCGAATCCCGTTGGGGGTACCACTTTTCAAAACCCAGCGTTACGCTTAGACCTAAAGTTAGGGCTTGCTTTCCACTCCGGTCCAGGCTAGGTACTATCCTGGAAGATAGGAACCGAAGAAAAAGTTAACGATAGGAAAGCTATGAGCGCTGCGAAAAGATTTGTATTTCCCCTAGCCCTTGCTCTCGCCCTAAGTTTGGGTGGGTTGCAGACCAAACAGGCGCAAGCCCAGACTCCACTGATTTTGGTCCCTTCATGGCAACAGCAGCAGACCAATCAAGAAGCGGTACAGCTTGCGCAAGAGGCTCTTCGCCTTGCCCAATTAGGGAAGCCTAAAGAAGCGATCAGCCTCACGCAACTATCTTTACAACTCGCGCCAAACGTATCTCAGCTCCATTTCGTTTTAGGGACCCTCTACGCCCAGCAGGACCAAATTCCTAAAGCAATTGAGTCCTATGAAGAGGCCCTCCGTCTAGATGACAAGAACAGTAATTTGTACATCAGCTTAGGTCTGGCCCATCTTAAGGCTAAGAACTATAGCGCGGCGGTGGATTCCTTTAATAAGGCGATTGTCCTAGACCCCAAGTCCCATGAAGCGTTTTTTGATTTGGGCAATACCTACTACCTTTTAAAGCGCAGTGATGATGCAGTGGCCCAGTGGCAAAAGGCTGTCGAGGTGAAAAATGACTTCTGGCCTGCAATTAATAACATTGGTCTAGCCCGTTATGAATCAGGTCAGGTAGACCAAGCGATAGAACAGTGGCAACGTGCCATAGCTCTGGATAAGGAAGCCGCAGAACCGCTCTTAGCTTTAGGGGTAGCCCTATACCAAAAAGGTGATAAGGCTAAAGGGCTAGATTTAACCAACCAAGCCCTCAAGATCGATAACCGCTATGCTGATACAGCCTTTCTCGTAGAGAATCTCTGGGGAGATAAGTTGGTCCAAGCGGTCCGTGAAGTCTTGAAAACGCCCCAGGTCCAAGACATGTTATCCGGCAAATCGGCCAAAAAATCTTAGGCAGACGGCACTCATTCTTGCGATCTGTTGTTTGTCAGCGCGTCTAGAGTGATTTTACTCAACCTGATAAGATCAAGGTCAATGTCTGAATAGAGACTGAAAATTCTGGGTGACTAGCTCAATGGTAGAGCACTAGACTCTTAATCTATTGGTTCTCGGCTGCGCCTGCCAGACACAGGGTTCGAGCCCCTGGTCACCCATGTTTTAATCGGATTCCCTATTAATCCGATATATTTTGACCTAGGAGACTATGTAGCTAATAGTCGCCACAAGCAGTATTTCCTTGATGGAAGGCTCTCTCTATGACCCTCAGAATTACTCGCAGCAAGTATGTTTCCTTATATGGACCCACGGTCGGGGACCGAGTCCGTTTGGCAGACACCGAGCTGATTATCGAAGTCGAAAAAGACTATACGACCTATGGCGAGGAAGTGAAATTCGGTGGTGGTAAGACTATCCGGGATGGAATGGCCCAGGACCCGACCGCTACCCGCGCAGGCGGAGCCTTAGACCTAGTGATCACCAACGCCCTCATTCTGGACTGGTGGGGAGTCGTCAAAGCCGATATTGGTATTCGAGACGGCAAAATCAGTGGCATTGGCAAGGCAGGCAACCCAAACATTCAAACGGGCGTGACACCCGGTATGGTGATCGGAGCCTGTACGGAAGTAATTGCGGGAGAGAATATGATCATCACCGCAGGAGGCATTGATACCCATGTCCACTTTATTTGTCCTCAGCTCTGTGAATATGCCCTAGCCTCCGGCGTCACAACGCTGATGGGTGGCGGAACCGGACCCGCCACCGGAACCAATGCCACCACCTGCACTCCAGGGGCTTGGAACTTGGCTCGGATGTATCAGAGTGCCGAAGCTTTTCCGGTTAATCTGGGCTTTTTTGGCAAAGGGAATAGCAGTTTACCGGGTGCCTTAATCGAACAAGTGGAAGCAGGCGCCTGTGGTTTAAAGCTGCATGAGGATTGGGGGACAACCCCTGCCGCTATTGATACGTGTCTGAATGTCTGTGATGAATTTGATATCCAGGCCACGATTCACACCGACACCCTCAACGAATCAGGTTTTGTCGAAGACTCAATTGCGGCGATTAATGGCCGCACGATTCACACCTTTCACACAGAAGGAGCGGGAGGCGGACATGCTCCAGACATCATCAAAATTGCTGGAGAGCCCAATGTTTTGCCCAGCTCGACGAACCCGACACGGCCTTTTACCGTTAATACCATCGAAGAACATTTGGATATGCTGATGGTTTGCCATCATCTGAGTCGTTCCGTCCCAGAAGATATTGCCTTTGCTGAATCTAGAATTCGTCCCCAGACTATTGCGGCAGAAGATATTCTCCATGACTTAGGCGTATTTTCTATGCTTTCTTCTGATTCCCAAGCGATGGGTCGGATTGGGGAAGTAATTATTCGCACCTGGCAAACCGCTGACAAGATGAAGCGCCAAAGAGGAGCCTTGCCGCAAGATAGTGAGCGAAATGATAACTATCGGGCAAAACGCTATATCGCTAAGTACACGATTAATCCGGCCCTTACCCACGGTATCAGCCCGATCGTCGGTTCAGTAGAAGTAGGGAAGTGGGCCGACCTCTGTATCTGGAAACCGCAATTTTTTGGTGTCAAGCCAGAACTCGTGCTCAAGGGTGGAATGATTGCCTATGCTCAAATGGGAGATCCCAATGCTTCGATTCCCACCCCACAACCTGTATTTCCAAGACCGATGTTTGCCAGCTATGGAAAGGCTTTAACCCAGTCGAGTCTGCTATTTATGTCACAGGTAGCGATCGATGCAGGCATTCCTGAGCAACTAGGACTGACCAAACCGGTCATCGCCGTATCCGGCTGTCGGTCGATTGGTAAACGAGACCTGAAGCTGAACAGTGAAACCCCAGCAATCGAAGTCAATCCAGAGACCTATGAAGTAGTCGTTAACGGAGAACTATTGACCTGTGAGCCGGCGACGACTTTACCGATGGCTCAAAGATACTTTCTATTTTGAGCTTAACAACTACATGCTCAAATTAACTATTCCTTAAGACGCTTAGATAAAGCAACAAAATTATGCCCTTCATCATTGAATCTTTGGCATTAGAGACTAAGCCTCAAGGGCCCGTAGAAGTACTCTCTCTGACCTGGGAGGAACGTTGCAAGCCACGTCAGCGTTTTGTTACAGACAAAGGAACAGAAATCGCTTGCTCTTTTCCCCGAGGGACTGTATTTAAGGAAGGGGATGTTCTCTACAACAGTCTTGAAAAAACGATTGTCATTCAAGCACAGGAAGAGGCCGTTTTCGTTATTCATCCTAAAGATACGAACCAACTGTGTATAGTTGTGCACCATCTAGGAAATTGGCATCGTTCTGGTCAGTTGTTACTGAATGATATCTTATTAGCACAAGCAGATAGTCCACTCGAAGAGTGGCTAAAAAATCGAAATATCCCCTATCAAGTAGAGCAGAAGCCGTACCATCCCAATCTACGCGGCAGCGCTCACGAGTAGGAAAAGAAAACCTCTCCCCGGCCCCCTCTCCGTAAACAGAGAGGGGTTAGGGGAGAGGTCGTCTTTTTTCAACAAAGCACCCGACAGACCTGACCCTGCGGTTTCGATAAACACCAAGAAGTACTCTTCTGGGGAATAGCAAGCGCTAAATGTTCAAAATCCCAGGGGCCAAAATGATACATATTGGTGAATTCTGTGTGCTCACCACAGAGGACCGGATGCGTTAGAGAGAATTTCTTGGGTTCAAGCTTCCAATGCTCTCGATAAATTAATTCATCTTCCACAAAAATTTCAATCAGATTAGAAAAGTACTGAAACTGCCATTTTTCTTTCATCGCAATTCGACCTGCAGACCAAATATCTCGATATTGAAGAAGACTCCCTTTAGCCAGCTCGATATAAACTTTTTGAGTAAAGTGGGCTTCAGCAGCCAAGATAATGGAGTGTGGGAGATAAATTAGTTTTCCTCCTTCGTTTACTTTGATTCTTATAGTTTGCTGGGACTTTCCTGGATAAATCAAAGTTGATGCTTGGGTACGTAATTCCAGGGTGCTATTCCTGCCTACGTGCACCTCTAAATCATGAATATCTCCTTCGAGCAGACCAGCTGAGGGAGTGCGAAGATATACCGTTGGATAAGTGTGGCCCTCTAGATAAAGGGGCCGATGGAGTTGGAGGGGAGCCTTACCATACTGATGCGTAACGACAGAAATGCCATCACGACAATCAACACTTAACTTGGCGATTCCCAGATTAGGCATGGGACAAGTCTTCAAAGAGTACCTGTTTACATAACCAGTCCACCACCAAATCCAAACCAACGCCATGTCTGAGGTCAGTAAATATAAAGGGTCTATCTTGACGCATCCGCTTTGAATCCCGTTCCATCACTCCTAAATCAGCCCCCACATAGGGTGCTAGATCAATTTTATTAATCACTAACAAATCAGAACGGGTAATGGCTGGACCGCCTTTACGGGGAATTTTATCTCCCTGAGCAACATCAATCACATAGATAAAACTATCCACTAATTCGGGACTAAACGTGGCCGCCAGATTATCTCCCCCTGATTCCAGAAACATCAAGTCTGGCTTGAATTTCTTTTCTAATACTTCTAAGGCATCTAGATTCAAAGAAGCATCCTCCCGAATCGCTGTATGAGGACATCCTCCTGTTTCCACCCCGATAATCCGCTCCGCAGGCAACACGCCACTGCGAATTAAAAACTCAGCATCTTCTTTGGTGTAAATGTCATTGGTCACCACCGCGATCGAGTAACGAGGAGATAGTTCTCTACACAAAGCCTCTAAGAGCGCTGTTTTACCGGAGCCCACCGGACCGCCGATACCCACTCTGAGACTGTTTTTGGAATTCATGAGGTCATGGCGAAAGATTGGGGCACTTCATTGTAAATGTTCACACGTCCACAAAGGCTGAAAAGCTTACCTGGAGAACTATCAGTTAATTTTCGTATACCTTGTTACAAATCATGCCCTGGGGTTCTGGTATTTCCTTACAACAGTAAGTATTTGCACAGTTGTGGGTCCGTACTGTTCTTCAGACTGACTCATCATAGCAATGTGCAAATCAACAGAATCAAGCATAACGAGGAGTAAACGTTGGAACGCAGAACATTACTGAAGTATGCTCTTGCAGCAGGTGCCGGAGCTGCCCTAGGACCTCAGATCCTTATCCGAGGAAGTCAGCCTGCCTATGCTCAAGGATCTACCATCCGGGTAGGAATTCTCCACTCTTTAAGTGGAACGATGGCGATCAGTGAAGTTTCCCTAAAAGATGTAGAACTGATGGCCATTGATGAGATCAACAAAGCTGGAGGGGTTCTGGGTAAAAAGATTGAACCTGTCATCGAAGATGGAGCTTCTGACTGGCCAAACTTTGCAGAAAAGGCTAAGAAATTAATCGAAAAAGATAAAGTAGCAACCGTTTTTGGTGGCTGGACATCAGCCAGTCGCAAAGCCATGCTACCTGTATTTGAAAAACTTGACCATCAACTCTGGTATCCCGTTCAGTACGAGGGGCTGGAGTGTTCTAAGAACATCTTCTATACCGGAGCAGCCCCCAACCAACAGATTGAACCTGCGGTAACCTGGCTCTTGAAAAATAAGGGCAAGACCATGTATCTGCTTGGTTCCGACTACGTTTTCCCGCGTACGGCGAATGCGATCATCAAAGCGCAACTAAAGAAAGAAGGCGGCACTTTGGTTGGGGAAGAATACACGCCCTTGGGAGCCACTGAGTACAACACGATCATTGCCAAAATTAAAAAAGCCAAGCCGGACAGTATTTTCAGCACCCTCAACGGGGACAGCAACGTTGCCTTCTATAAGCAACTGAAAGACGCGGGAATCTCTGCTAAAGATATTCCAGTCATGGCCGTAAGCGTGGCTGAAGATGAACTGCGGGGAATTGGTGGGAAAACGGCAGAAGGTCACTATGCAGCCTGGAATTATTTCCAGAGCGTAGATACGCCTGCCAATAAAGAGTTCGTTAAACGATTCAAAGCCAAATATGGCCAAGACCGGGTAACGGACGATCCCATGGAAGCAGCCTATATCGCAGTTTATCTCTGGAAAAAAGCCGTAGAAAAAGCGAAGACGGTGGATACCAACAAAGTTCGGGTGGCAGCTTATGGCCTGACCTTGGATGCTCCAGAAGGTCCGGTGAAAGTAGACACCAACAACCACATCTTCAAGACCGTCCGTATTGGCGAAATCTTGCCGAATGGTCAGTTCAAGATAGTCTACGCAACGCCTAAGCCTGTGGAACCTGAACCCTGGACTCCCTTGATTCAGACTCCTTATAGCACCTGTGATTGGACGAAGGGAGGCAACATCAAGCGTGTTTCTCTGGACAGCAGTCCATTCGCACTGCGTTAGGACCACTCAGCCGCAGTCTCTTTTCGGGGCTGCGGTTACCTCTGGATGACCCACCATGACAGATCTCATCACCCAAATATTCAACGGCCTCAGTACAGGTTCGATCCTGCTCTTAGCGGCGTTAGGTCTAGCGATCACCTTTGGTCTCATGGGCGTGATCAATATGGCCCACGGGGAGCTCCTGATGGTCGGAGCCTACACTACTTTTGTTTGCCAGAATCTTTTTGGCACTTATTTACCGGCCTATCAAGATTGGTCCTTTATTTTCGCACTCCCCCTCGCTTTCTTGGCAGCGGGCCTCGTCGGACTGTTTTTAGAAACTACGGTGATCCGGTTTCTCTATGGTCGGCCCCTGGAGACTTTGTTGGCAACCTGGGGCGTGAGCCTGATTCTGCAACAGGCCTTCCGCAATATCTTTGGAGCGAACAATGTAGATGTCCAGAGCCCCGCTTGGCTGGAAGGGGGACTGCGCATTGGCGAAGATTTACAGTTTCCTTACCGCCGTCTATTCATCATTCTTTTGGCGGCCCTTTGCGTCGCGGGGACCTACTGGTTTTTAAACTATTCCTCCTGGGGCTTAAGAATTCGGGCGGTCACCCAAAATCGGGAAATGAGTGCCTGCCTGGGCGTTGCCACCCGTAAGGTGGATGCCTATACTTTTGCCTTCGGTTCTGGCTTGGCCGGAATTGCTGGTTGTGCGATTAGCCTTTTAGGTTCCGTGGGGCCCTCTTCTGGCTTGAACTACATCGTCGATGCTTTCATGGTCGTGATTACGGGCGGAGTAGGCAAAATCTTTGGAGCGGTGGCGGGCGGGTTTGCGATTGGTCAAATCAAGACAAGCCTAGAAGTCCTTACCAGCTCCAGCCTGTCTACAGCCTTGGTTTTTTCTCTGGTCATTCTGTTCTTACAATTCCGGCCTTCCGGACTCTTTCCCCAAAAAGGAAGAGGAGTGGATTCATAGATGAACAACACCTCTACACGCTCTAAAGAATGGATTGTTTTTGGTGTTTTAGGGGCACTGCTGCTCGTGGCTGCGCCTCTCTTGCTCTCGGGTTTTCAACTCAACCTGTTGGGTAAGTTTCTGGCTTTTGCGATCCTTGCCTTAGGGATGGACCTGATCTGGGGCTACACCGGAATGCTGAGCCTAGGACATGGAGTGTTCTTTGGTCTCGGAGCCTACGCCATGGCCATGCATCTAAAGTTGGCGGTGGGCAATGCAGGCAATTTCGGTACCGATTTGCCGGACTTTATGTTTTGGAATGGCATCACCGAATTACCTTGGTTCTGGCAACCCTTTCACAATTTTGGGTTTACCGCACTCATGGTTTTTGTGATTCCTGGTCTACTTGCCTTTCTCTTAGGGCTATTGACCTTTAGAAACCGAATTAAAGGAGTCTATTTTGCGCTGTTGACCCAGGCCTTAGCCATCGTCTTCGTCACCCTATTTATTGGGCAGCAAGGATACACCGGAGGCACCAATGGCATCACTGATTTTCGGACTATTCTCGGCTTTGATCTGAATTCGGAAGCTACCCAAAAAGGACTGTATGTAGCGACTGCCCTCTGTCTTGGAGCCAGTTACCTACTCTGCCGTTGGATCACCAAGAGTGGATTTGGCAAAGTGCTGGCAGCGATTCGGGATGATGAAGTGAGGGTCCGCTTTGCCGGCTATGACCCTTCGGCGTTTAAAGTGCTTGTGTTCACCCTTTCAGGCTGCTTAGCTGGATTGGCGGGGGCCTTATTCGTTCCCCAAGTAGGCATTGTTTCACCCTCGATGATGGGTATTGTCCCTTCCATTGAGATGGTAATTTGGGTAGCAGTTGGAGGCCGCGGAACTCTAGTAGGAGCTGTCCTCGGCGCTGTATTGGTCAATGGCGCAAAGAGCTTTTTGAGTGAATCCTTTCCCGACTTTTGGCTCTATCTGCAAGGAGCTTTGTTCTTAGGGGTCGTTCTCTTTTTGCCCAATGGAATTGTGGGTTTGTTCCAACAAGTTTTGAACAAGAAGACGGAATTAGAGCCATCGGAAGTACCGATGGTTAGCGAAGAGGGGATTGCCAAATGACAACGCTTCTAGAAATTCAAGAGGTTACCGTAGATTTTGATGGGTTTAAAGCCCTAAACAACCTCAATTTTTCCATGAAAACCGGAGAACTGAGGGTTGTTATTGGCCCCAACGGAGCCGGAAAGACTACCTTCTTGGATGTGATTACAGGGAGAGTGCAACCAAGCACCGGCAGGGTGAACTTCAAGGGGAAAAACCTTGCGAAAAAGTCCTCCGAGCATCAGATCGTAAATTTGGGGATTGGGCGTAAGTTTCAGACTCCACGGGTATTTACCAACCTCACCGTCACCGAAAATTTAGCGCTTTCCCTCAAACGGGCCAAAGGTGTTTTCAAAGTCCTCTTCAACCCCCTATCCAAAGAGAACCTCACCCGCATCGAAAACATCCTGGAACGGGTAGGCTTGGCTAGTAAGGCCCTGTTTCCGGCTGGTTTACTATCCCACGGAGAAAAGCAATCCTTGGAAATTGGCATGTTGATTGCCCAAGACCCGGATCTCTTGCTGCTCGATGAACCTGTAGCCGGGTTGACAGACCGGGAAACGGAAAGAACCGCTGCCCTGCTCAAAGACTTAAATCAGGACCATTCGATCATCGTTATCGAGCATGACATGGCTTTTGTGCGCGAAATCGCTTCTACGGTTTCGGTCCTACATCAGGGTTCTTTGCTCTGCGAAGGCTCTGTCCAAGAGGTACAGAACGACCCCAAAGTCATTGAAGTATACCTGGGCTATCCAGAGGGAGCTATCCATGCTTGAAGTAGAAAACCTAGATGTCTACTACGGGCAAAGCCATATCCTCAGAAATGTCCACCTGGATATTCCCCAGGGATCTATGGTCTGCTTAATTGGGCGTAATGGGGTAGGCAAAACCACCCTTCTCAAAAGCATTATTGGTCTACTGAGTGCTAAAAAAGGCCGGATTGCGCTCACGGGCAAAGACCTTACCCAAGCGACCCCTGACAAACGCAGTAAAAGTGGGATTGCCTATGTCCCCCAAGGGCGGGAAATTTTCTCTGGGCTTTCGGTGTATGAAAATATGCTGCTGGGCTTAGAAGCCGCTCCCCAAAAAAAGGTGTCCAAAAAGAAAGCGGAGATAGAAGCCCGTATGGAAACAATTTTTGAACTCTTCCCCATACTTAAAACCATGGCAAAACGCCGAGGGGGAGATCTAAGCGGTGGCCAACAACAACAACTGGCCATCGGTCGGGCTTTGATGTCCGAACCAAAGCTTCTGCTTCTGGATGAACCCACGGAAGGTATTCAGCCTTCCATCGTTCAGGAAATTGAAGAGACCCTGAGCCGGATCAACCGCGAGCAAGGACTAACTATTTTGTTCGTTGAGCAAAATTTGGAATTTGTTCGTCGGCTGGCTCAGCAATTTCATGTCATGGAGAAAGGCCGTTTAGTGGCTGGTGGACCTATCCAAGAACTCCAGCAAGACCTGGTAGCTCGCTACCTAACCGTCTAAATTGTCCCCCATGAACTATTACGCCGCAAATCAGCCAGTAATCTACTGATGAGGCGTTTTAACCTAATGATAAGGTTCGCAAATTCTGCCCCTTGTCTTTCTGTGAAGGAGTGCGTGATCGTATGAAGATAAAATCGTCCATAGCTCAAAGTTTATCCCTAACCACAGCCTTTCTATGGTTAGGGACTATCGCCCAAGTTCAAGCGGCGCCTGACACCTCGGTCTCTGGTATTTTGAACAATGCATCTACAGCCCAGGTCAGTTCTGTTTCTGAACTTACTGATGTGGACCCCAACAGCTGGGCCTTTCAAGCCCTTAAATCACTGGTAGAACGCTATGGCTGTATTGAGGGTTATCCCAGCAAGAAATATCTGGGTAACCGTCCCTTGAGCCGCTATGAGTTCGCTGCAGGCTTGAATGCGTGTTTGGACAAAATCGGCGAACAAATCGCAGCAGCAGTAGAACCCCTGGCGACCAAAGATGATTTAGCTGCCCTCCAACGCCTACAGGAAGAATTCAAGGCAGAATTGGCCATCCTCAGAGGTCGCATCGAGGCCTTAGAAGCTAAGGTCACAGAATTAGAATACCAGCAGTTCTCCACCACCACGAAGCTAGATGGCTCTGTCGTCTTTAACATCACAGGCGGCGGTGCTGGTAGTGATGTTGTCTCCAACCTCTACAGTACAGCGGCTGGAACGGTCACCCCAGGGAACGCTGCGAATACGACTTCTACCGGACGGACTACGCTCAACTTCCGTTCCACCTTTACGGGCAAAGACCAATTACGGATTCGTGTACGCGGCTTTACGGGGGATGATATCTCAGGAACTTTAGGCGCAGGCACCGGGGTCGGCACCTTATTCACTTCCGGTTCCGGCAATCAACCGAATGGCCTTTCTACGGCTACGTTTGACAAGGTGTACTATACATCTCCTCTCTTCGCCGATAATGTGCGCGTCTGGGTAGGCCCTCGCCTCCAGGGTATCGACATCATCGACGGCAACCGTTTTGCAGGTGGGGACGATCTCGAGACCTTCTCCACCGTTTTTGCTAGCTATAACCCCTTGATTTCGGGCGTAGTCCATAGTGGACCAGGAGCTGCCTTTGATTGGAAAATCAGTGACCAATTTAGCTTCCGCGGCCTTTATATGGCAGCTAATGGCGGCGACTCTTTCGGCTATGGAGATGGGGGCATCGCAGGAGGCACGAGTAAGGTATCGGCTGAAGTAGAGTTTAGGCCAGTTCAAGAAGCTGCGATTCGCTTGCAATATGCCTATGTCAATGCCCAAAATACAGGGGGGAATAGCACCATCTTTGGCGGTGGAACCAATGCAGTTCTTGTCGGTACTGACCCCACCTTTGCTTCTGTGGGCGGTGTGCTTGCCAACAATGCTCAAACGAACGTCTTTGGGGTGAACGTGGACTGGGCGATAACGCCTGGTATAGGTCTCTTTGGCCGATTCTCCACAGGAGATACGAGCATCCCCGGAGGCAATGGCAATGTGACCAGCAACAGCTACCACTTCGGTTTCTCTTTCGCCGACTTGTTTGCCATAGGAAACCTAGGAGGAATCGCCTTTGGTCAACCGATTCGGATTACGGGTAGTCCGGGAAGTCCGATTCAAGGAGCGGACTCCGGGACCGAGAATGACCTAGAGTTGTTCTATCGTTTTCAGATCAACTCCCGTTTATCGATCACCCCAGACATCCAGTTTTACTTCACCCCTGGAAGTGTCGCAGGCAACCCAACGATTACCGTCGGATTGCTACGTGCTTCTTACCAGTTCTAGGTAGGCAGTTATTGGTATGTGATATCTAGTAAAGCGGGTAGGGAATCTCTACTCGCTTTTTTGCGTTTAATTTTGACAAAGTCCCGAAGCATTTTCTTTAATTCATGATGCGAGCGCACGGAGTTTGACATGGGCTTTTGGGTGTACCGGTGCTCGAGTTTATCCTAGCTCAGGAGAAACAACTGGGCCTACCAGGAAACGGATCTACCACTTTAAAAGGTTGAATCTTTCCATATCAATGGTTTGTCGATTGCGATAGATCGCTAGAATGATTGCCAGTCCTACAGCAGCTTCGGCAGCAGCTACGGTAATCACAAAAATGGTGAACAACTGTCCCCGGATATTTTGGGGGTCTATGTAGTTAGAAAATGCCAACAAGTTGACGTTGACCGCATTGAGCATCAGTTCAATAGACATCAAAACCCGTACGACATTCCGAGAACTAATTAGTCCATAGATGCCTACACAAAAGAGGGCAGCAGCCAGCACCAGGAAATAGTTAAGATTCAGGGCAAAATTCATCTTCTTATTCCTCTGAGGCTGTACTCACAGGGAGCTTTTTGAGTGCTGGTTCCAGGTCTTCTCTAGAGCGTTCAGGTAATACCAAAGGCTCGTCCCCCGTCACGGTTTGGTCTGGAACGAATTCACGTCGGGCCAGCATAATGGCACCCACCAAAGCCATCAGAAGCAACACAGAAGAAACTTCAAAGGGCAAAAGATAGTTCGTGAAAAATTGTTCACCAATCTTGAGGGTGGTGTTTGTAACAGGTGCTTCCGTAGAATAAGGCCAAGGAGTCCTAACTACGGTCGTAGCGATCAAACTAAAAAGTCCAAAACAAACAATACCGCCGATACCATCCCGGATTTTTTTGAGGGGAACAGGCGTTTCAGGTGCTTGGCGATTGACGAGCATGATCGCAAACAGAATGAGGACGTTTACGGCCCCAACGTATATCAAAATTTGAGCAGCCGCTACAAAGTCAGCATTCAGTAGTAAGTAAATGCCTGAAAGACAAATGAAGGTAAAGCCCAGTAGAAAAGCGGCATAGAGCATATTGGGAGCGAGGACTACACCCAGAGACGCTCCAATAATGAGAGCACTCAAGATGAAAAAACTAACGAACTGAACCCCGGTTCCTAAACTAGGCATCCCCTTTATCTCCCAGTTCTTTTTGAATTTGCTCTTTCTGAATTCGCTCAAGAATAGTAGCAGGCAATTCTCCTGCCCGAGCCCCGCCGGGGCTATGCTCGTGAGCCGGCTGTATCGCTCCATCCGGCAGATAACCAAACTCTCGAATCGCGCTCACTTCTGCCACTTGGGTAACGTTGATAGGCAAACGACCTAGGGCCACATCGTCAAAATTCAGCTCATGGCGGTCATAGACAGAGAGTTCATATTCTTCCGTCATCGAAAGAGCATTCGTAGGACAGTATTCGACACAATTACCGCAGAAGATACATACCCCGAAGTCAATAGAGTATGAATTGAGCTCCTTCTTCTTGGTCTCTTTATTCATCACCCAATCGACTACGGGCAGGTTAATCGGGCAGACGCGGACACAAACTTCACAGGAAATACACTTGGGCCGCTCAAAGTGGATCCTTCCTCGGAAGCGCTCTGAGGGAATCAATTTTTCGTAAGGATAGTTTACCGTGACAGGCTTACGACGAATATGATCGAAAACCACACCCAAGCCCTGTCCAATATATCGGGTATTGTCAAAGACTTCTTTTGCGTACCCACCCATTTTTTCTAGAAACTTCACCATTCGTGCGGTTTTCCAGAGTAAGTTTATTTGCTCACCGTTCATTGTAACTATACTTTGCGCCGCTATCAGGAAACCGCAGACCATGAATTCTAGGAAGAAAGCATAGATAATTGTCTATTGTAGAAATCAGGGTAAGCAGCGGCTGGCACAGATTTAGATCCATATCCCCAAAATGCCCTATCGCAAATACTTACTCACTGCCAGCAAACTACCCAAAGACCCCAAACCGACTCCAGAGCCTACTAAGATCCAGGGCAAAAGGTTAGCTTGTTCCTCGCTGATTTCTAGCACCATAAAAGGCACATTAACTTGGATTTGTTGGGCCAGGAATTGGTCTGTGTAATGGAGTCCCCCCCAAGCGATCATCGCTGCCACTAACCCGAGGGTGAGCCCTTCCAGTAGAAAAGGCATATAAATCCAAATGGGAGCAGCCCCTACAAGCTGCATCACTTCAATTTCCTTGCGACGAGAAAGAACTACCAGACGAATTGTCGTCGTGATTACTGCTACCGCTGTAAATCCCAGTAAGCCTGTAACGCCCAAACCAATCCAGCGTACTGTCTTATCGATTTGGATCAAACGGTTAGCGGCCTCTCCCCCATAACGGGTTTGCGCTACGCCAGGGACTGCTTTGAGTTGCTCTGCAACGGTGGTCACCTGCTCTGGAGTAGCCACTTTGACCCGGAGACTATCGACTAGAGGATTTCCTTCTAGGGTTTGCGTAAGGTCCTGCTTTAGCCCCATTTCTTTTTGAAGTTGGCTGAGTGCATCCTTCTTGGTTTGAAGCGTGACTTTCTGCACTCCATCCAACGTCTCCACTTTCTGCATAAGCTTTTTGCCAGAAGCTTCTGGAGTCAAGTACACCGACACTTCCAACTGGCTTCCCAGCGTCGCTACGGCATTTTGCAACTGCCAGGAGAGCCGAGTCCCAAATCCAAACAGGAACAACAGAATGACGAGCGTACTGACGGCGGCCCAATTCATCCAACCGCCCCGGCGCAACCCAGTCAGCGTTTCCTTGAGAATAAAATCAGCGCGGGTAAAGACCTGTTGTACAAAGACCATCAGCGAACATCCAATTCTACAAGTTGATTTTGCTCAAAGGTAACCACTCGCTTCGCAAAAGTCTGAACAATGGTTTCGTCATGCGTGGTGACTACAATCGTCACGCCCATATCATTCAGCTGCCTGAGGATTTCTAGCACACTCCAGGTATTACCGGCATCTAGGTTTCCGGTGGGTTCATCAGCCAGAAGCAAAACAGGAGTGTGCACAATCGCTCGTGCAATAGCCACCCGCTGCTGCTCACCTCCAGAGAGTTGTTCAGGGAAGTGTTCGGCCTTTTCCTCCAAACCTACGATTTTGAGGGTGGGTAAGAGGCGACGACGAATTTCAGCTTTAGGAAAATTTTGAGCCTGCAAAGCAAATGCAACATTTTCTGCCACCGTGCGCCGGGGCAACAACTTGTAGTCTTGAAATACCACGCCGATACGGCGGCGTAAACAAGACAAGCTATGGCCACGCAGTTTATTCAGTCGGGTTCCATCTACAACCACTTCACCACTGGTAGGCTTTTCTTCGCCATAGAGCATCTTCAGCAGCGTGGATTTTCCCGCCCCTGAAATCCCCGTGATAAATAGGAAATCACCTTGACGGATGTCCAAGTCTATAGATAAGCTTCGCCCCTGCTTGTCATAGGTTTTGGTCACCTTATGCAAATAGGCAATAACTTTTTCAGTCTCCGAGAGCGCAAGCGTTTGCCCCTGCGGCATCAGCACCGAAGAGACCTCTTTAGTCGCAAAGGCCCGCTCGCCTGGGCGTGCTTCTGTCAAAGAGGACAGAATGGAGCGCAGGTTACGGGAAGAGGAGGGGACATCCATCAGGAAGAAACTCCAGAACGAAGTACGTGCCAAGCAAATCTCGGAAGCGCGAGCATTCTACGCCAGCGCCACGGCTCCTTATACAGGCGATAGGCCCATTCCAAATTGTTGTCTCTAAACCACTGCGGAGCCCGTTCCTTAGCACCTGTCCAGACATCAAAGCTGCCGCCAACACCAATCCATAAAGCCTGTGGAGCAGCATCCCGCCAGCGTTGGATCGTGAATTCTTGTTTAGGAACTCCCAAACCAAGCAAGATCAAATGGGGTTTAGTCCGGGCAATATTGGCTTGAATCTCAGATTCTTGTCCTGCCGTGAAATAACCATCCTGCGTGCCGACTATCTGAAGCCCTGGATATTTCTTTTCCCATTCAGGGGCCAAAGCCTGCACCAGACCAGGAGCCGCTCCAATCAGATAGACACGCCAACGCCTTTGTCCAGCGCCAGGCAGGAGATTGGTCACAAGCTCAATCCCTGGACAACGGGAGACCTGAATTTCAGTACGGTTTGATTTATTTAAGGCCCAGACCACCCCAGAACCATCGGGAACAACCAATTCAGCACAACGAATCAGTTCTGCCAAGCGTGGCTCTTCTTTAGCCAACATCGTCATCTCAGCATTGAGGGTCACGACATGGACCCCTAGCCCTTGTTCTCCTTGGGCGAGTAACCAATCGAGGTAATCCCCGGCAAGATGCACGGGCATACCAAGTACAGAAGAAGTAGGGAGCGCAGTCGTCAAGGGTAAGCGCCGATATCAGAGCGGTGAGGAATTGTCACCATATAAGCATTGCCCCTGCCTTTTGTCTACGCTAGGGCTAGTGTAAAAATCCTAGAAAACCATAAGTGCAGGCGCAAAACACAGTCTTCAGCTTACCCAAATTCTGGCCCGCAGTCTCAAAAGACCTTAATCGTAAGAAATCGTACTCGCTTCTACTTGGGCGGCGTTGTAGATATCGGCATCATCAATCTCAGGGGGTGCTACCGAAAGGTCTGCTCCCGTGAACGATCCATCAAAATCATCCAGGTCTAAGTCCATGAGCAAAAATTCATCTTCCATGCAGTTCGTCCCAAAAAGTCATGTCTGTTTGAGTCTTCAGTCTAAGTCCATAGTAATCGCAACGGACGCTGCAGGTTTCTGCAATGGAGATACAGTACAACCCAGGCAACTCAGGGGCAATCCGCTCCCACAACCAAGTACAGAGGATTTCACTGGTGGGATTTTCTAGACCAGGAATTTCGTTGAGATAGTAATGGTCTAATTTTTCAATCCAGGGATTCACCTGAGCCGTGATGTCCCCATAGTCAATGACCCAGCCAATTTCAGACTCTATTTCGCCCCGCACAAAAACTTCTACCTGAAAGCTATGTCCATGCAGACGGGCACATTTGTGCCCTTCAGGAACATGGGGCAAGCGATGAGCTGCTTCAAAAGAAAAAGATTTGCGTAGCGTAAACATGGGCAACAGGGCCTACTTGCGCGCGAAGAATTCGATTCTATAATCGCTTACCTTGAGACCTGTTTGCGCTTCTACTTGAGCAATAAGTTCTGGGGGCAACGTTACAACAACGTCAATCAAGTTGCCATCATCCAAGCAATGTACATGGGAGTGGGAATCAGTTTTATGACCGTAGAGGCAGCCCTCTGCTTTTTCTACGCGCTCAACAATGCCTGCCTTCGCCAGCGCATCTAGATTCTGGTATACCGAAGTATGTCCAATATCTTCACCCTGTTGGCGTAGGCGATCATAGATACCATTTGCAGAAAGATGCTCACCCGTATCCCATAGCAACTTCAAAATGGATTGACGTTGCTTACTTAGGCGCATTCCCTGCTCACGACAATAGCCCAAAGCAGCCTCATAAGAGTTAAATTGAAGGGCCATAGCTCTTCCAGATACAGCGTTATATCTTTATATTAACAAACGAATATCAAAAAGCGTACTCAGTATGACTTGACTTTTCATGGATATGGTCTGCCGTTAAATTTGAGTATGAAATACGGAAGATCAAGATAATTTCTACCGGATCAAGCTTTTCAGTCTTTCCGCTGCGGTCTTTTTGTTCAGCCTTGGTTTTTTCAGGGGTGTACCAAAGCCTAGAAGTCGCTCATATCGTTCTTGTAGTAAAGTAGTACCCACAGCCTACCCAAGAAGCTCTGTGACAATCTCCGTACAATTTATTCGCGGGCTAGACGAAGAAATCAGCGGCGTCAGTCTGCGCCAGCGTAAAGATTCCCCCAACAAGATCGTGATGCTTCTCTTTGAACGCTGTCAAGCGATGGAGAAACTACGCAGCTTTACCAATGGCGTAGATAGCCTGTGGCTAGAAGATGAAGAGGGAGAGATCCAAGTATTTCCCAGTGGCATCAAATTTTTCTTTAGAAACGACGATGACCTTGCCAAAGTAGAATGCTCTGTCGAATTACGCACAGAATTAGAATATGAACGCGTAATGAGATTTCTACATCGTTATGCCGAAGCCCACGGATTCCAGTTTGAATCCCGATAGTCTACGGAGATTTTTGATATTTCGCAATAGCCTTGTAAGCCGTGCGCCGCTATAAGGCTATTCCATCAGCAGCTTTAAACAAAAGAGGTTTGAAGCCATGTTTGACGGATAGACGGCCAATCTCATCAATTTTTTCCACGGTGATTTGGTTACGACCCCAGGAAAAATTCGTGTAGAGCTGCTCAAATTCCAGCAGGATAGATTCGGCAAAGCAGGCATAAATCTGACGGGCAGGATTGGCTACGTGGTTGATGATATTCATCAACTTCCACTCAATATCTAGAGAGTGTTCAACGATGCCACCATCCAAGACATACACCCCCTCTCGTCGGGGAGCCTTTGCCATGTTTTTGGGATAGCCTCCATCAATATGCAGCACCCGGTCAGGACCATTTTCATGGGTTAAATCAAGTCCCTGGCCCATGCTGGCAACCCAGACCACAATGTCTGCAATGGAGAGCGCTTGATCGATGGTCTGAATCAGGCCACCGCCTAATTCACTCCGCAGATTTTGGAGTCGTTCTTGGTCACGAGCAACGAGGACCAACTCTTGCACAGGGGTGTGCTCTGTCAGCCACCGACAAACTCCAGAACCAATATCTCCCGTAGCCCCAATCACGGCTACGGTAGAGCGCTTGAGATCGATGCCACATTGATCAGCCCCTTGCTGGACCTGGCGACCCAGTACATAAGCCGTGTGGGTATTGCCTGTGGTAAAGCGTTCTAATTCCAGGGTGACATTGCGAATGTGCTTGATTTTATCGAGATTGAAATTCTCAAAAATAATCGAGGAAAATCCACCCAAAGCGGTGATGTTAATACCCCGTTTTTGGGCAAAGGCCATCGCATTGATAATCTTGCGGGTTGCAGCCTTGAATCGCTTTTGAGCCAACATTTCGGGCAAGAAGCAAGATTCGACGTACTGACCATAGACCGTTTTTCCAGTGGTTGTACTAGTGACGGCCACTTCATCAACCATCTGGGGGGGAGCCACACACCAGAATTCAAGGTCGTGCTCGGCAAATTCGTCGTATCCGAGATTTCTAGCTACACTTTGCGCTTGGGCAAGGCTCGTAAGATGACCAATCAGGCCAAACATGAGAGTTCTCGGGTAGCAGA
The DNA here is from genome assembly GCA_949127685.1 of Candidatus Sivonenia alaskensis PMM_0068. Taxonomy (GTDB): domain Bacteria; phylum Cyanobacteriota; class Cyanobacteriia; order Gloeobacterales; family PMM-0068; genus Sivonenia; species Sivonenia alaskensis. The sequence continues at coordinate 23,502 of CASBPW010000308.1, forward strand.
GGACTTAGGCACAATTAGGCAATTCCCTTGGCAGACATCTGCATGACTTCACGGGTCGTAAAACCAATGTTGGATAAGGTCTCACCATAGGCAATCAGGAAGTCTTCTAGGACCGCCTCGCGGTCCATAGAAAGAGCACTAGCATCTTTTTCGACTTCATTCAGCATGCGCCAAGCCACAGGCAGATTTTCTGCATTAGCCTGCTGGATTGCTTCTCTACTATTTTCAAAGTTATCTTTCAGCCATTTTTCGCCATAGTTCAGATGAATATACTCATCTTTCACTACGTTCTCGGTTATCTTGCGTGCAAAATCATCCGCTACCGGGATGTAGATGTTGTAGGCAGCAATAGCAAAACATTCAATGAGCAAAGATTGAATGACTAGACAGGTCACAATATCTTTGCGGCCCTTGGCATCCTGAAAGTTCCGATGAAAGGTATCAAAAAATTTCTTCCCATACGCCATGTCAGCGGTGACCCCTAGGTTATTACCGCAGGCTTCAAATCCCTTCGCATGCTTACGCTCCATCGCCGCCAAGCGCACAAAATCCTCTTTGTGTTCTGGAAGCATCTCTCCCATGGTTAGGTAGTTGCTTTCAGCTTCTCGCTCTCCTTCGATCACTAAAGCATTGATACGACTATAGGCATCAAGGTACTTCGGGTCCTGGTAATTGATCGCATGCACGGTGGCTTGGGTCATAGTATTCATTGCGTATATGTTCAGGATACCCCGGCTTTAGGCCACCTAGCATTCCAGTCTTGGTGCGGGGGAATGTGATCGGTCAGTTACTTATATTACAAAAGATTGCGCAAAAAACCAATTTATAAAGGTTTAAGGTTCAACCTCCTGTTTTATTGCAATATCCGACGCTTCCTTAGGAATAGCCGTTCCCTGCCGGTACAGTACACGCTCTTCATCAAGGGCATAGGACACTTCTGGCGTGTCGCTCATCCACCACCCAAGAGCCGCTCCCACCTGAGCAAAGACGATTACGATAGGCTCATGCACCTCCTGGGGTGGGGTGGCCATAACAGAAAATGCGCCCTGTGTGACCGCCGTATTCAGCACAGACCGTTCACGGGCCAAAGAAACCATCCGAGTCAAAAGTCCTGTCAGTCGCCCACTAACCCGGTTGAATTTTTGTAGGGCATTTTGGTCATGAGGAACCATTCCGACGACCGCTTGGACACGGTTAATCCGTGAACGTTTGACTCCATCGGCAAGGCCTTTGAACAAAGCCCGATTTTCAGGGGTTCCTTCTACGACAAAAACAGCTCCACTTTCAGCAGGGATAGGACCTTCGGGACCTTGTAAGGACACCTGCCCTTGGAGCGGAAAAGCGATCGCGGACGTTAGCGTAACCGCCAAAAGTCCGGCTACCAGACAAGCTTCAATAACGAGGAATCGAAGCATCGACTTCCGAAGTATAGGCATCTATTCCCCCCTCCACGTTGTAGAGGTCTGTGAATCCGTGTTGACTCAAGAAACTACCCATATGCCATGAGCGTACCCCGTGATGGCAGAGGACTACCGTGGGTTTATGGGGGTCTAAAGCTTCTTTAAGTGCGTCCACATTGCCAAAATAGGCACTCATCGGGAAGTTACGAAAACCAGGGAGGGCGGCGAAAGCCACTTCATCAGCCTCCCGCACATCTACAAGCTGTACAGCTTCTGGTTTTGCTTCCAGAATGCGTTTCAGTTCTAAGGCAGTAAGTTGTTTCATATCAAAAATATAGGGGCGAACCACTATAATTAACGGCTCGCCCCCAAGATTTGCGAGATTTACAGAATCGGTTGGGCCATCGGGCAGTAGAACATTTCCACCGCTTCTACCAAAGCACGGACGGTCACGGTCATCGCAAATTCGTCGGTTAGCTTATTGACCGCAGAACCAATGCCTACCCCAGCT
>CASBPW010000309.1 GCA_949127685.1 Candidatus Sivonenia alaskensis PMM_0068
CTGCTAGCGAGAAAACGTAGTCGCGATGCTCGCCTGGAAACGACAACGCAACCTTGAAGCGCATTTCCTCAACTCGGCCTGGTTGGCCTTCACCTTCAACTAACGCTTGCTCAATCAATCCGGCGGTTGCCAGTATTTCAAACAAGTCTTCGTCTTTGATAGCCCAGTGAGTGCGACTCATCTCCCAATCACCAATGTCGAGTTGCACTCTATGCGGCAGCAGGCATTCAAAGGTAAACGGTTTGATATTCTCGTCGAACTCGTATTCGATCAGAATCGTCCGACCTCTTTCCTTTATCCGTCTGATGTAACCGACGCGAACGGCTTCAGTACTTCCTTCGTACGTGAATAGTGTTGGAAATGACTTGAGCTCCTCAATTGCTGATGCAGTAAGGTTTTTGTACTTGTTCTTCAGTGTGTCAACGGTATGCTCCAAAAACCTCGACCTGTCATACTCGTATGCGGAAAGTTCCCAAGCGCCACTGATTGAGGTGACAAGAAGGTTGTACAAGCGAATCCTTTCGATGCGGGAAGGGCGGCAGTTGCGACGTCTAACCAGTGATTATACAGTTTCTGGATATCTCCACGGGGAGATATCAGCGCATTTGTAAGAATAGACAGCACAAGCAGCCAGGAACAAATTCCCAGAGATTGATGCTAGATACGACGAAGTACTGAGGTCGCGGTTTGAAAATCGATGACCGGCTCCCGTCGTATTGTCGCCAGCAGGATGATTTGGCTGAGATCAGCATCCGCTTGGAAGCGCACTTTCAATGGTGGGTGGGCTTATACCGCCTGCCCGCGGAAATCCGCGAGCTTTTGATAGAACATTGGGTCCTGCTTTAGGCCGTCTGGCCGCACCAAAACGCATAAACGAGAGTCTAGCGGAACTCGTGTACCGGCTAGCCGTTACACACCATCTATTTTTTCAACGTACTGCTTGTTCATGGGCTTTTCTCTCCAGCAGTGTGCCAATTTATTTTCCAACCTACGGCTTTTCTAGCAGTGGCCAACCTCAGCTTAGATTTTTAGTCTGGATTATCCTTGCAAGTGGTGACAGTAGATGACAGATAAATCTGGCAATACTGCATTAAGAACCCTGTCTAAGGTAACAGGGTTCATGTTTAATTTTTATCTTACTTATAGGTGCTTCATGAAGCATGGGATCTCACGGGGCATCTTTATTATAGAGGAGCAGCGACAGCACTAACGCAAGAGCGCTGAAGTAGAAAATATGAGACACACGTATTATGACTTTCTTGGATTAGAAATGACTGCAACCGCAGCTGAAATTAAACAAGTTTACAGACAATATGCACTCCAGTATAATCCTGATGAAAATGATGAAGTTAAAGAATCCAAGGAGTACTATAAGCGCCTGAAAGAGGCATATACAGTTCTCAGTGATGAAGAGACTCGACGAGCCTATGATGCTATTTTGAGAGCGAATAGTGTTCCGGAAATGGCAGAGGAAAACGCTCTTGAAGATGAAGCAGAAGTGGGCATCTTCATGGGAGAAATGGTCTATCTTACAGAACAGTTAACCAATCAGAATCTATCTCCCTATGCAATATTCTCTGAATTAGTAAAGCGGGGCTGTCCTGGAAGCCTCGCCTATATGTTGACAGAAACTGTTGACTCCCACCGCAAGCTGGCTGTCTATAGAACTTCCATGATTGCATTCTTGCAGGCTGTATGCTGGATAACACTCGGTAGTCTAATTATATTTGCCCTTTATTTTTTGGCAAAGCCTGTTGAAATCTTTATCCTCGCCCTTGCCCTATCCGTGTTGCTATTTGGAGTTTGGCATTGTCTACGAGCAGCATTTTATTTAGTTACAGGAAAATTGCCTACGCAGACGACATAGAACAGTTAGAGAGCAGAGTGTCTGAGCAACTTATTTGGACCATCGACTCAACTCGGTGTTTATTGATGCTTACCGAACCATGGCTCATTTTGTCTCTGAGTACTTAGTCTGATTCGGACTCGAGCCGATATGGCTTTGAGATTGAGATCATGTGAGATTACTCTCAAACTCCTACCTGACAAGGCTTATCGAGCATGCTGCAATATCTGAGATATCCTAGAAATATGACTAGCCATCTTAAAAAAACCGTTAAAGCCCTGCTTGAAGAACGATTTAAACAACATCGTTTTGATGATCCCAACAACCAAATGCCTGTAACGAACTTTTGGCCCGTGGACCAAGCCATTCAGTTCCATATCGAGCGGCATGATGTCACCCATATTCTAATGGAGGCCGATAATATGCCTCTGGGAGAGGCCTACGTTGGTGGGGCAGAAGCAGCCTCTTTGGGAATTCCCCGCCTCGCTGCCATTATTGGGTTCGATATCCTCTGTCGTCTGGCCCCGACTTTCCGTGTGATTCGCAGAAGAGAAATGCTCCGGTCAATGCTCAAGGGTTATGATGCCCAATTTCAAAAAGCGATGCCCATTGTCACAGGACAAGCTCAGGTTTATGACCTCGAAAAAGTTTTGGATATGACCTTAGAAGAAGCCCAAGCGTACACCCGGATCAAGCCGATGGAGAAAAGAAATTCTTTGAGGACTAAAGCCCTTAGCCTTCAGGGACGCTCCAAGTCCCAACCAACCAAAATCTCCGGTAACGCTAACGCCAGATGATAGGGGTCTACGCCCAGGACAGAGCGTTGCCGCGCTAAATAAATCCCAGCTTGGCTGTGCCACCATACCCCAGTACAGGCAGCCTCAAAAGAGTCGAGTCCTTGGGCAATCAGTCCCGTGATCAGTCCAGCCAAGACATCTCCCGAGCCTCCACGGGCTAGGGCTGGCGTACTTTCAATATTCACCCGCACGGGTCCATGGGGATGAGCAATAACGGTCCTCGCCCCTTTTAGGACAACCACCGCCGTGGATTGTTGAGCGGCTTCTTGGGCCGCCTCGATACGATCTTCCAGTTTGATATCAGGAAATAAACGCTTAAATTCCCCGACATGGGGTGTCAGGACTATGGGTATTGCTACTTCCTGCAACCAGGGGAGATGGCCCACCAGACTGCTCAGTGCTCCGGCATCGAGCACCATAGGAATATGACTTGTCTTCAAAATCCCCTGGAGCAAGCTCGGGTTAGAGAGCATTCCTGGACCGCATAGCAACGCCTGGAAATTGGAAAAATCACCTTGGTCCTCAGTAGGACGCACCAGAACCGCATCCGGCAGGTGGGTTATTACTAAAGACCGCAAGCTATCAGCCACGGCCATGGTTACCAAACCGACCCCACTGGCTCTACATCCCAAACCAGCTAAGATACCAGCCCCAGGATATTCTGGAGAGCCGGCCAGGACCAATGCTTTTCCCACCCGATACTTGTGCGTGGCAAGAGGACGTTCCAGGGGAAGCATTGGGTACATTGTGGAAGCGTCCAAGATCTGAACGAGTGGAATACTTCCCAAAATTTGTTGCATGCAGCTCTGAGAGAAACCTATATCAATCAGCTCCGAGGCTCCGGTGTACTCAAGGGCGTGGTCTTGTAAGATACCCCGCTTCCATAACCCCAGGCAAAATGTCCGCTGGGCTTTAATGGTTGTGCCTAGGGCTTGTCCTGTATCTGTATGCAAACCAGAGGGCACGTCCACACTGACCATAGGTGATGGATGGTGATTCGCCCATGCAATCGCTTCGGCGTAGGCTCCTTCCGGAGCACGTTCCAGCCCAAAGCCAAAAATTCCATCGACCAAGAGCGTAGAGTCGGCCAAAGCGGAGAAGTCCGTAACAACATGCCCGCCCACATGCTCAAAGTAGCTCTGGTGAGCCTGCGTCAAATCTTTGCCGGGTTTTAGGAGCCAAGCCCAAACTTCTCGGCCTTCCAAAAGTAATTCTCTACCGACGACTAAAGCATCGGCTCCGTTATGGCCTGGGCCGACGAGCAATCCCACCCGCGGATAAGTAGATCGAGGATAGTAGTGCGTGATGCGCTCAAAAAGCAAACATCCCACCTTTTCCATCAAGGCTGCCACAGGCATACCCCAAGCGAAGGTGAGATGCTCTACTTCACGGATTTGTTGTGTGGTGACTATTGCAGTCAGCATCTAGCCGACTCCTGACTACCAATCAGCCAGCCCTAACCCGCTCTACCAAGGATGAGATTCAGAATAATTCCCTGGGAAACAAAAAGGCCAAAGGCAAAAATAGCTCCGCCGACGCCCCCAATCAAGAAGCCTGCAGCAAAGTTGCTCCAACCTTCTGCCCCAAAGATATCGTCCTTGGCTTGCGTGGTGGCATAGAGAGAAAGTCCTATCGTACCAATCACAACCAATAACCCTGCGGCAATTAGCCCGATAATCGGCCCAGCAGGCGTGCTACGCAGAGGGCCTAAGAGGGCAAAAGGACCAAATAGCCAGTACCCATGAGCCATCCCAACTTCTAAGCCTCGAAACAGAGGAGAAACC
>CASBPW010000310.1 GCA_949127685.1 Candidatus Sivonenia alaskensis PMM_0068
CTCATCGCTATGGCCATCGCTGTAAGAGTTGGATTTTTCTCTACACAGGTTGTAAAACAGCTGGCATCAATGACGAAAATATTCGGGATGTCGTGCATACAATTAAGAGCATTGAGTACTCCAAATTTTGGATTGTTATGCATCCTAATGGTTCCGCCAAAGTGAACAGAAGTACCAGGAGGTTCTACTGCAATACTTTTAGGCGAAAATGCCCATCCTCCGATTTTCAGTAACTCTTCAGCTGTATGACGACCTTTATCAAGTGTTCCAAGATCATCTTGATCATGGTATGTATTTATCCTGAGTAGCGGCAAACCATATTGATCCTTTGCACTAGGATGAAGAGAAACATATCTAGATTGATTAGGTACCTGCGTTCCAAAACAAGCAAATAAGAGGTCAAAGCCTTCGTCATTGAGCTGCATCTTAGTAAGCCCTAAATTTTGGCGCAGGTTTTCATGTGGTCTCTTATGAGCCGCAGCATAAATCTGGAATGCAGTAGTTCGTAGGGGAACATCAGCATTGTAGTCTGGACGAGTCAGATATAAAGTGACCGCCTCTTTCGGAGAGGGGCGATCTACTTTATAAAGGTAAGCCGCATACATATTGTCATGGAGATAACGACCAATGAGCCCATGAGGATCATCTATTCCCCCAGCAAAATTGCTAGAGCAGGAATTTAAAAGAATATGGGTGGAACCAAGTTGACCAGCGGCAAGCATCACTACCTTTCCTGCTTCAAAGCATAGATTGCCACTTTGTCTATCTATATATTCGACCCCTGTTGTTAAAGCTTTAGTTTTGTGGAGAACTAATCGACTAACATGTGCATTGTGGATGATGCGAAAATTTTTGCGCTGCTGAAGTTGGCCAAGAAGGCGTACGCCTACATTAAAGGGAGAGGGAACCTGGCTTAGAATAAATGGCTGCCCGTAGACCTCATTGATCGGTAGTAGCGAGCGATGCAAATGTTCTGCTGCATGAACTAGGTCATTAAATTCTTGAGGAAGATGTCGTAGGTTTCTAATCCGACATGCAGGCAGCCCAGGGACCGATTTATTATGACCACTCACACCAACAAGATCTTCTACCCGTTGATAATATGGCTCAAGATCTGAGTAGTTAATAGGCCAACGAAAACGTTCCGCAATTAATTCCCCCTCTGTGAAGTCTTCTGGAGCAAAACGTAAAGTCACTCCACCCCAAAAATTTCCTAGTCCTCCAAGTAAATGTGCTTTTTCCCATCGAGTAAAGGAGTTGCCTTCGTTCTCAAAATTAGGATAAGGGACATAATCTCTAACTTCTAATGCATAGGGGCGGCGGATTTCCTTATTCCATAGGCGAATATGAACATCTTTCGGGAAGCTATTTCCAGATTCTAGAAGGGTTACATTAATACCAGCATTTACTAGAGTCCAAGCAGCAATAGAACCTGTTGGCCCACTGCCTATAATGATAACTTGATCATTTGACATACTGTCTCTGGCTAACCATTAGGTTATTTTAATGCAATCAACTTGAACTATGTCAAGCATTTGAAATACTCTTTAGGTAAACTGATATTTGAGAAATATTTATAGAGGACTATATGCATTATAGGTAGTGTACCCTCTCCGGACTGACTTTTCCCAATCTCTTTTGGAGTGAAAAATCGGGCGGTGCTATCGAAGCCTGAAAGCCTCATTGTCTCGCCAAGCTGACTGCGTGACATATCTCATCGAAAGTCGCTCAAGTGACGTGGTATCGACTCAAAATCAAAGTGGAACAACTCCTCGCCAAGGTGACATCAGAAGTGATTACTCACGGGATATTCCTCATCCTGGAGGCTCTATCTGCCTTGAACCCCATTGGAATTGTTATCAGCTGCTGTGATTAGATTTTGACTCCGTTTCTACACGGTCAGGGAATAAAGTATTACCCTGCAAACATGGACACACGAGCCTTACTCCTCGTCAATCGTCATGCCCGTCGAGGCAAAGAAGATTTATTGCAGGCTATTCAATGCTTACAAGAGCTTGGTTTTGCCTTGCGTGAGGAATCTACAGAACATCCAGAACATCTGGCCGAAGTTATACAGCGCTATCGTGATCAAGTAGATATGGTTATCGTTGGTGGCGGCGATGGGACCTTGAATGCTGCTGTTCAGGGGCTCGTTGCTACTCATTTACCCCTAGGGATTTTGCCCTTGGGGACAGCAAACGATTTGGCCCGGACCTTAGGAATTCCTTCATCTGTTCCAGAGGCCTGTCAGATTATCGCTGGGGGCCAACTCCGCAGCATTGATTTGGGGTGGGTCAATGGCCAATATTTCTTAAATACCGCAAGTATGGGTCTGAGTGTAAAAATTACGCGTAACCTTACGAGCGAAGCCAAACGGACTTGGGGTGTTTTGGCCTATGCTGCTACTGCGATACAGGTGCTTTTGAAGGCCAGACCTTTTCAAGCAGAAATCCGATGGCGCGCCCCAAACAGTGAAAAAAAGGAATCTGTTCAAGTCAAAACACTCCAGATTGCAGTTGGGAATGGTCTTTACTATGGAGGGGGAATGGCGGTTGCCCACGATGCTGATGTGGATGACCAAAGGCTCGACTTATACAGTTTGGAAGTTGACCATTGGTGGGAGGTTATTTTTGCATTACCCGCGCTCAGAAAAGGTACACAGTTTCAGTTGCCGAATATCCGAACCATTGAAGCTCAAGAGATTGAAGTTTTCACACGAAAGCCGCGTTCGATCAATACCGATGGGGAAATAACGACAATGACTCCCGCCCATTTTCGGGTAATCCCCCATGCCCTCTCTGTTTTTGTGCCCAAATCTCAAGAATCGCCTGAATCATACGTTAAAATTTAAGTAATGTAACGAAAGTGCACCCATGTCAGTTCAAGTTGGTCAGAAAGCTCCGGACTTTACCCTCTCCGCTCAGTCTGGTGAGCCTGTCAGTTTGGGGAGCTTTGCCGGGAAGAAGGCTGTAATCGTTTATTTCTATCCCAAGGATGAAACGCCTGGATGTACAGCCGAATCCTGTGCTTTCCGGGATAGCTATGAAGTTTTTAAAGAAGCCGGCGCAGAGGTGATTGGCATTAGCGGTGACTCTGTGGGCTCCCATAAACGTTTCGCTACCAATCATCGCCTGCCTTTTATTCTCCTGAGCGATGAAGGAAATAAAGTTAGAAAACTATTTGGCGTACCTTCTACGTTAGGCATCCTTCCGGGCCGCGTGACCTACGTGATCGACCAAGAAGGCGTAGTCAGACATATGTTCTCGTCGCAGCTCAATTTCCAAGGGCATGTGGACGAAGCCCTCAAGGTTATAGCTCTGTTGCAAAAACCCTGAGGCACTGTGAAAAAATTCGTACGTACATTGTTAACAATCTCCGAAAATGGGAACAAGACCGCAATAATTCAAACAATTTATGGATGTGACGTACCGTCTTATGACCACAGAAAATTCCACCATTAAGTTGGATCAATTCCTCAAATTCGCAGGAGTAGCCCAGACAGGTGGTGAAGCCAAACTAATGATTCAAGAAGGTGAAGTGAGGGTCAATGCAATGACCGAAACACGAAGAGGCCGGAAATTGGTCATGGGGGACCGAGTGATAGTGAGAGGAGAAACCTATACCGTTGCACTAGGCTAAAGCTTAAATGGGCTTGAACCCAATGAGCAGAGCCAGCTCAAGCCATTTCCAATAGCAGTCCACATTCTGATAGCCAAGTTCCCTGAGCCAGACCAGTTGCGTTTCTACATCCACCAACTTGTTGGAGGGGTCTTCTGATTCTGGGGTGTAGCCAATGGCTGTCAAAAAACGTTCGTGCATTATGGGATTGGGAGAAGCTACATGTTCTAAGTTGCAGAACACTCCCCCCGGCTCTAGCACCTCAAATATTTCGGCATAAAGACAACGCTTGCGTTCATCGGTGCAGTGATGAATGGCAAAACTGGAGACGATAGCATCAAAACGTCCTAACTCTGGCAAAGGTTGATCTAGGTTATGCGCCACTACTTCAATCGTTGGGTCTTCCGCAAACCGAGCTAGGGCTGCTTGGAGCATCGTTGGGGAGAAGTCTAGGGCCACACTGATCGCTTGGGGCCGCTCAATTTTCAATAAAGCCAAAAGTCGGCCATCGCCTGTTCCTAGATCAAGGATATGTCTGGCATTTTTAGGGACATATTCTAAGAGGACCGCTTCGCCCTCGGTTCGGTGGGGAATCTGGTCAGCCTTAGCCAAATAGCCCAGAGCATGTTCGGCTGTCGTCCACTGATTCACGTGATTCATGTCATACCCTGCGAGACATGCACTACTCTAAGTTTATGGGGTGCAGGCACTTAAATATAGAGATTGCGTCCCGGTTTCTGTAATCGGGAACTATAACTACGTAGCCTGAGCGTTTGGCCTTTTTTAAGAGAATGGTTGTCTTTGTCCCATTTCCAGGGCAAAATGCACGGTGAAATATTAAATAACTTTGAGAGCATCCTTTGAACCCTGGAATCCTAGAGCAACAGACATCCTCCCAGAGCCGAACTCCCCGGCATTTGATGGGGGCCCCCCAAACTTTCTGGTCTCCCACGCTCTTACTTTTTCTAGGATGCCTCACCCTGGGTGGCTTGGGTACTTGGGGCTATGCGTACTGGGGTTGGTGGAAAGCGGTTCCCTTTGTTATTAACTTGCTAATTTTCTACTTCTTGGGGACTGTCCTGCATGATGCAGCTCATGGCGTAGCGCATCGTTCTCGGTGGATGAATGAATGGATTGGCATTACCGCTGCCTTGCTGCAAGGATTTGCCCTACCTATTTTTCGGCGAACCCATAACCAACATCACGCCAACACCAACGATCCAGAAAAAGACCCAGACTATTACGTTTCTACCGGAGGCGGACTATGGACAATGTCTTTCCGGTTTGCCCACCATGAACTGTTTTTCTTTAAGCACAAGCTCTATCAGAAAAATGACCTCTTGGTTTGGGGCTTAACCCGTGTCCTTCAAATCGCCATGCTCGTCACGGTGTGGAATATGGGCATCATGATCGAACTCTGTAACCTCTGGCTTACCCCCGCCCTGATTTGCGGTCACCTGTTGGTTCTTTTCTTTGACTATATTCCCCATCGCCCTTTTACCGATACGGCGCGCTGGCGCGATACGCGGGTGTATCCAGGAAATTTGACCAATATTCTGCTTCTAGGCCAGAACTACCATCTGGTTCATCATCTTTGGCCTACGGTGCCCTGGTATCGCTATCAAAAAGCCTATTTCTATACCGAAGATCAATTGAGAGCCAACGGTTCGCCTTTCGGCATATTTCGGCCTTCTAAGATACAGAATTCCTAAAATCTGTTTACACTGCATCTAGAACCTTCAGAAGGCAGCCGATGGAGCAAGTCAGCCAATGGTTCTCTAATATTCCTGGTCCTTTCCTCTGGCAACTGGGAGGTAGTACGCTCGCTGGCGTGGCGGTGGCCTATGCCCTAAAGAAAACGACCAAATTGGCGCTTTTTCTACTGGGAGCGGGAATCCTGATGCTCTATGGCCTTTCCCAATTGGGCATTGTGACCGTACATTGGGATGCGCTAACCCAGGATTTAGACTCAGGACAGCAAGTCTTAGGAAGATGGGCCGGGGGAATGTTTGGTGGACTTGGTGCAAATATGGCTGGCTTTGGCGGCGGCGTATTGCTCGGGCTAAAGCTGCGTTAGCCACCAATTTGAGACATCGTCCGAGAATAGATCCGGGTGTCACGGGTAGTTTGCTCTTTGTAGTTAATTTCTGGTTTTGCGGCCAAAAGATTACGCAACAAGTCCTGGAGTGCCTCAGCAGTGGCTCCGTTTCTAAGGGGCGTCTTTAGATCTATCTGCTCGATTTCATTCAAGAGGCAGGGACGCAACCAACCATCGGAGGATAGCCGTACCCGATTGCAGCGGTCGCAGAAGCACTCCGACATCTGAGAGATAAAACCTACTGTCCCTTGGGCTCCAGGAATTTGGAAGACATCGGCAGGACCATTCCCTAGACAGGTTCCTTCAGCCAAACCAAAACGTTCTCGAATCCGTTGACGCAACGTTTCTGAATTGACCCAACCCGTTTTCTGAAAATAGGCTTCATTGCCCACAGGCATGAATTCAATAAAGCGCACGTGCCAGGGAAGGTCTATCGTCAAAGCGGCAAGATCTGGAACTTCTTGCTCGTTAATACCTGGTAAAACGACTACGTTCAGCTTTAAGGGAGAAAATCCTGCTCCGTAGGCAGCCTGGATGCCTCGCCAAACCTTTTGCCAATAAGGACGTCCCGTAATTTGCTGAAAAATAGCGGGGTCTAGCGAATCCAGGCTGATATTAATGCGATGGAGTCCTGCATTTTTCAGGTCTTCGGCCAGTTCTTCTAAAAAATAGCCATTAGTGGTCATAGAAATATCCGCGACTCCCTTAATCTGGGCCAAGGCTTCGACAAAACCAACTACGCCCCGACGGACTAAGGGTTCTCCTCCGGTCAACCGAAAGCGATCGATACCGAGCGGGAGAAAAACATCCTTGACCAAGCGCAAGAGTTCTTCATAGGTCAGCAATTCAGGCTTGGGCAAATAGTTCAGGGGAGTATCTTCCGGCATGCAGTAGGTACATCGGAAGTTGCAGCGATCCACGAGACTAATCCGCAGATAGTTAACTGTGTTCATAGCCTAGAGCAAAAGGGCCTCTTTCATTGTCGCTCATCTTCTCTCAAGAAAAAGGCAGAAAGATTTAGAAAAAAATCATCTAATCCGGCTCAATCGGAGCCATGGTGAGCCCTTCTGCCTTTAATTGCTCGTAGTAATGCTCTGCCTGCTCCTTAGGCCCACGCCAGACGGCAGCTTGGCCCGTGTGGTGGACTTGTTCTGTTAGCGCCCAGGCTGTGTCAGGAGTCATATTTGGAACATAGCGAATCAGGCAGTTCGCTACGTGTTCAAAGGTATTGTGATCATCATCCAGAACCCGTACGACCCAAGGGGGCATGACATAAGATTTGGTGCGATCGAGGACTTTAACGTCAGGGGTAGAGATATTTTGGTTAGTCATAGGCTCAGCGAGTGCGATCCCCATATTATTTTGCTCTCTCTGTTCCACTTAAGTCTCATCTTACACAGACGGTTCGCCATAGGTAACGGACAGTTAACAATAGGTGGTAGGATTACCTACTGTTCAGGGATTCTATAAACTCTTACGAGTTTACCAAAAGCAGCGCACGCCTGTGGATTGGTGCTCCCAGCATCTGTCGTAACTGTCCCCCAAACTGTTCAAGGAACTCTATTCCATGATCCAAGAAAAGATTAAACTAGCCACAACCTCCCTGACGCAGGATGAAGCCCTGGCCGTCTATCGGGACATGATCTTGGGGCGAGTTTTTGAAGACCGCTGTGCCCAAATGTATTACCAGGGAAAGATGTTTGGATTTGTCCATCTCTACAGTGGTCAGGAAGCGGTTTCTAGCGGTGTCATCAGCCAACTAGGTCCTCTGGATTATGTATCGAGTACCTATCGAGACCACGTGCATGCCCTCTCCAAAGGCGTACCTGCCCGTGCCGTTATGGCGGAGCTGTTTGGGAAGGCTACGGGTTGCTCCAGAGGTCGAGGCGGTTCCATGCACCTATTTTCTGCAGAGCATCGCCTCTTGGGTGGCTATGCCTTCGTTGCCGAGGGAATTCCGGTAGCCACGGGGTCAGCCTTTAAATCTAAATACCTGAAAGAAGTTTTGAATGACCCCCATCGGACGGAAGTGACGGCCTGCTTCTTTGGAGATGGCGCTTCCAATAATGGAGCCTTTTTTGAATCGATGAATATGGCAGCGCTTTGGAAACTGCCCATCCTCTTTGTTTGTGAGAATAACCTCTGGTCGATTGGGATGGCGCATAGCCGGGCTTCTTCAGTCCATGATATTTACAAGAAAGCCCTAGCCTTCGATATTCCTGGGGTACAGGTAGACGGTATGGATGTTGTAGCCGTTCATAAAGTCGCGAAAGAAGCGATTGAACGGGCAAGAGCAGGAGAAGGACCAACCCTAATTGAAGCTTTGACCTATCGCTTCCGGGGCCATTCTCTGGCAGACCCCGATGAACTGAGAGACAAAGAAGAGAAAGAACGCTGGCGCAAGCAGGACCCAATTCCTAAGTTCCAACATTTTCTCTACGAACAAGGCATGGCGACAGAACTGGAACTAAAGTCTATTGACCGTGAAATCGAAGTTGCCATCGATGATGCGGTACAGTTTGCTTTAGATTCTCCTGAGCCCCCCGTAGACGAGATTTACCGCTTTATACACGCCGAGGACGAGTAAGTATGGCCAGTAGATTGTTTTTCGAGGCCCTCCGAGATGCCATTGTCGAAGAGATGGACCGTGATCCCAATGTATTTGTCCTTGGGGAAGATGTAGGCCATTACGGGGGGTCCTACAAAGTTACGAAGGACCTTCACAGGAAATACGGCGAACTGCGGATGCTGGATACGCCCATTGCAGAAGCCAGTTTTTCCGGATTAGCCGTGGGCGCTGCCATGTGCGGTCTCAGGCCCATCCTGGAAGGGATGAACATGGGCTTTCTACTCTTAGCCTTTTCTCAGATTGCCAATAATGGTGGCATGTTGCGCTATACTTCCGGCGGTCAGTTCACCGTTCCGATGGTGGTGCGTGGACCAGGAGGCGTAGGCCGCCAGCTCGGGGCAGAGCATTCCCAACGCTTAGAAGCTTATTTCTACGCGGTGCCTGGTTTGAAAATCGTCGCTCCCTCTACGCCGAAAGAGGCTAAGGGCCTACTCAAAGCCGCGATTCGGGATAACAATACTGTTCTATTCTTCGAACATGTATTGCTCTATAACCTCAGAGAAGATATTCCCGAGGATGATGATTTCATCATTCCTCTGGGTAAGGCAAATGTTCTCCGGGAAGGGGAAGACATCACCATTGTCAGTTACTCGCGCATGGTCCACCATTGTCTGCAAGCGGTAGATAGTCTAGTTGCTGAAGGCTATGAGCCAGAAGTGATTGACCTGCGTACCCTCAAGCCTCTGGATTTAGAAACGATTGGCAAGTCTCTGAAGAAAACCCATCGTCTCCTTATTGTTGAAGAAGATTACAAAACAGGAGGTCTTGGCGGAGAGATCATTGCCCTCATCGACGAGCATTACTTCGACGAGTTGGATGCCCCTGCCGTTCGTCTAGCTTCCAAAGACATTCCGACCCCTTACAACGGACGGATGGAAGCGGTGACGATTCCCCAACCAGAAGACATCATTCGGGAAGCCAAAAAATTGATGGAAGCTTGATTATGCCCTTCCTGAAAGAATGCTTGAGCATTGATTAGCCCCCCCCTACAGGCAAAGCCTTCTCGTAGGATACAGGGGCGTCTTACAGAGCAGGAGATATTTTATGTAATCGCGTCTGGGTATAATTTCCTGGGCTGCGAGAACCAATCTTGAAGCAAATCGGCTAGGCTGAACGTCAGTCTGGAAGTTTTAGCTATGGAAACAACGGCCCCTCGCAAAGTGTGGACTGAAGAAGAAATAAGCTCTTTGCCAAAAGATGGGCATCGCTATGAGTTGATCGATGGGGAATTGGTCATGAGTGCAGCGGGTGTGGAACACGGATATGTTGCCATTCTTATTGCTGCTGCTTTAGGTAACTACGTGCGTTCCCACAAATTAGGCATTGTTTGTGATTCAAGTACAGGTTTTTGGATAAAAAAGGGGAACTTCTATTCATCGGATGTATCTTTTATCGCAAAAGAAAGATTGCAGGGCCTCAAACGTCCTTCTAAAAAATTCTTTCAAGGCTCTCCAGATTTAGCGATTGAAATCCTTTCTCCTAGCGATACTATTGAAGGAATCCATGAAAGAATCGTCGAATATTTCGAGAACGGTAGCCAGTTAGTTTGGGTAGTGAATTTAGAAGAAGAGATTGTTCTGGTCTATTGTTTGCCCCAACCAGAAAAGCTTTTAGAGCTGGGAATAGTTTGGATGGAGAAGCAGTATAGCAGTCCTAAATGAGTTGTAAAATAGATATAATCTATAATAGCCCTGGAGTTCGTTGATATTTATGGAAGACACATCCGTGGATCAGATTAATAGCTCAGAACCGCAAGCTATAGATGAGC
>CASBPW010000311.1 GCA_949127685.1 Candidatus Sivonenia alaskensis PMM_0068
CGATCGGCCCGGTCGTGCTGTTGGTCTCTGCGGTTGCCGCTCCCCTAGTCGGGCGCCTCGCCAGCCACTGGGGGGGTCGCCGCTCTCTGATCCGGGGTGTTGGTGTCCTTACCTTTGTCCTGGCGCTAGCCTTAGTGGCACCGGGATCCCTGATGCCGTTTCTCTTACCCGGATTAGGGCTGATGCTCAGCCTGGTGGCCACCAGCCTTACCGCCGTGTCGCTCGCCACGCTTCCGTCTGATCACGCCGGTCTCGGCGCAGGCCTTGTGCTGGGCAGTTCGGGGGCTGCGGGCGCCATGCTGCTATTTATTCATCGCCCTTGTAGCGGCTGCCCTGCTTCCCCTTGAGGAGTAGTGTTACGAAAGCTGTCACCTCTCGACCGTTAGCATTCATTTTCCTTTCGTTCAGAGGTGCAAACAGGATATGTGAAAAGTAATGCTGTGTGAAACTTGAGCCGGTTCTTGGGTTTGGCTTTCCACTCTATCGCATCAAAAGCATAGTCTTCAGCACGCCCAACAAACCGACAAGACTATAGATGTGCTCTTCAATAGACTTAACCGCGAACTTGTTTGAATGGATTCGACATTAAATGCTGTTCCAGATCGAATCTCCTCCCCATATGCGCTATGACTGCCCAAAGTTGGAAAAATATCATACATGCAAGTCTAGGCTGATATCTAACCAGGAGGAACGTGTAATCGGGGCACTGGTGGAAATGAAATCGACTCCTACTTCGCCAACAGCCCGGATATTTTCGAGGGTGATATTGCCAGATGCCTCTATCGTGACCTTTCCAGCAATCAGCTTGACTGCTTCCTTCATGTCTTCTATACCCATGTTATCGAGCATGATCGTATCCACATGGGCTTCTAGAGCGGCCTGAACCTGTTCTAAGGTTTCACATTCCACTTCAATGGTTACTGGATAGGGAATAGCACTGCGGACCTGGGCTACCGCCTTCTGAATACTACCGGTCGCTTCAATATGGTTATCCTTGAGCATGACGGCATCATCTAGGCCCATACGATGGTTAATCGCTCCTCCCACCCGCGAAGCATACTTCTCTAAAATACGCAGGCCAGGAGTCGTTTTGCGAGTATCGGTGAGTTTGGCCGTGGTTCCTGAAAGCGCTTCCGAATAGCGCCTTGTAGCGGTGGCAATACCACTCAGACGCTGTACCAAATTCAAGGCAACGCGTTCGGCCATGAGAATTCCCGCTACAGGTCCTTCCACGGTTGCAATTGGGGTCCTCAGCGGATGGGCGGTCCCTTCAACAACGAGGGGCTTGAGCACAATAGTGGCGTCTGTGAGTTGGAAAATGCGCTCTGCCATCGGCAATCCAGCAATAACCCCTGCTTCCTTGAGCAGGATCGTTCCTCTAGTAGAAAGATTTGATCCAGAAAAAAGACCCATCGTTGTCAAGTCTCCTCTCCCCCAATCTTCTTGGAGCCACTGGCGCAGGAGGGGGTCTAAAAGCAAAGGATGAGGGAGCATGAATAGTTCTTAGAGGCGATCTTTGACAGCCTACCGTGAGTCTGTCAAAAGAAGAATCTCACGCACTTGTCTTTAGTCTACAAGACTCACTATAATGAGTCTAAGTAACGCAGTTTACCTATACTAGGAGACATCAATATGATGATCACTCGTTGGACCCCTTCCCAAGCAGTTGACCGCGAAATAGCTCTGCTCAACCGGGCTTTGGGCAATACGATATCTGCTAGCGAGAGCGTTTATCGACCTGCCATCGAAGTTAAGGAGGACGAAGCTAGCTACACCTTGAAGGTGGCCTTACCGGGAGTCCGGAGAGAAGCTATTGACATACAAGTTACCCCCGAGTCTGTCTCGCTCACCGCAGAGCATCCTTCCACACAGGATAAAGAGAAAGTCACGCATCGCAGTGAACTTAGGTATGGAAAATTTACCCGCCAGCTTACCCTTGCCCGTAAGGTTAATCCTGAGCAGGTAACAGCTCATTACGAAAATGGCATTCTAACGCTGACCTTGCCAAAAGTGATGAAGATCCAAGCGATAAAGGTCAATCTATTCACGGATGAGCCAAAAGTTGAGGCACCGGACACTCAGCAAGCGAACCCGGCCCAATAGCAGGACCATTGGACATGTTGCGACCTCCTCTCTTCAGCTCTCTCCAGATGGAAGAGCGGGAGGGCAAGTGAGATTAGAAGAGTACAAGGGGCACGGTGCGCGGAACATTGTGCCCCTATTTATTTCGGCTAGGCTTCCGCATTCTCTGGAGTGGAAATAGGTTCTTCTGCAACCGTTTCAACCTGTTCAACCGCTGCAACCGTTTCAACCTTAGGCTCTTCTGGAAGAACTGATACTACAGTTTCAGCTTTAGGCGCGGCGACAGCAGGGCCAGATCCAGGCGTGCCGGGGTTCAACGGACTTAATCCAAGCTCAATCATCAAACTACGAACCGTATTACTCGCTTCTAGTCCCTGGGTTTTATAGAGGGTGAAGCAGCGCTGTAGAAATAATATGGCTTCCCGTTTGTCAGACCAACGCTCATCTCCCTTCTTTTTGGAATAAAAGCTCTTGTATTCTTCAATCACGGCCTCAGTACGAGTATCTCTGGCTACCAGCTTATATTCGCCTTTTTTCTTTTGCTTAGTGACGCTGACGGGTAACAGGGATATTTGATAACGAGGAAGCAGTACCATGATTCAACAATTCCAAATAACTATGTTGTATCAGAAAACATGAAGCATTTTAAAAGTAAATGAGCGAGAAGTCTAGTCAGCGGAATATCCCCTCCTGACCTCTGTGGACAATAGCCTGACAGGTCGCACATAGACTACGACCACCACAGACTTGAATTACAGGCAATTCCTGTTCGATCACGGCAGACAGGAGGTTGGTATTCGTTAAAACCTCGGTTTACTCCATCTTGATGCAGATATCTCAAAACGTAACGGAACTAGCTATCTAGTACTGCACCGTTTTGGGCCCAACTGAGGAGTTCATCTGAAAACTTCTGAGCATCTTTCGCAACTATAGCCAAATAGCCAAAACTGCGTTTTACCAAGAGTATTTCTGAGGCTTTTGAAGTAGAAAAGTGATGGTGAATGATGAGATGTTTCAGGTTTCCCATGGACAATCCAGACGTCATAAACCCACAAAGATTCAAGCTCAAGAGCAAGCCTTTGATCCATATTGGGTTTTCTTCCACTACTCCCGCTGATTTTAAGATTTTTCCCTCAGCGCTGAAGGCCAGAATTCCTTGCACTTGCTCTAACAGGCCTTTGTAACTAGGTGTAGATTCCGGCGCTGGTTCAGATGATTGCTTTTGCTGTTTGTTTACCCTAGGGGCGAAGTTGCCTCCGCCCAAAGACCAAAGAATTTCTCCTTCTGTTTCTCCAAGGCTGACCTCAGGGAAACGCTCCCGGATAATCCCATCGACCCGCCAGACCAGAGAAGCTAATTCGTCGGGATTACGGCTTAGAAGATCGAGTATGCCCATGCTGTGTGCCCACTCCCGGAGCATCGGCTCTACCCGTTCAGCCACGAGAAGCGCAGGAACATGAGGCATCCTTTCACTATGGGCACGGCAAAACTCTAGAGCGTTAAAACCTGGCAACGCTGCATCTAAAATCAGGGCTTGGGGCCGGATACTTTGTATTTGTTCGTCAATATCCTCAGAGTTCATGTGGACATAAACCTGATACCCGCGCTCTGCGAGTTTCGTGTAGAGCTCTTGGTTACTTCGTTTATGGTCTATAACAAGAATTCTAGATTCGCTCACCATCTGAACCTCTGCACTATCCAGTAAGGAGGGGGTCCCTTTAGAATGCCCGATAAGCTGCAGAGGAAAGGGCAAGCAACGCTATGATTTCGATGAAGATTAAATAAACCTCCATAGAATTGTGGGGTCTAGAATCAAGTAAATAAATCGGGAGTGTTTACCAAATGCGTAGAAGGCAGGCACTAGCTTTCCTTGCCGCTCTGTCGGCTATTTCCAAAAACGTTATTTGGCCCTATCCTGTTTGGGCCGCTACTGTCCAGCGCTGGGCCGTAACCGCTGATTCTGGCACCGGGGATAAAGGTCAATATGCCGTCGCCGAGGTGATGGCAGCGGTGCACAGCCAGAATAAATTTGATTTTGCCCTTTTAGGAGGGGACAACATTTACAACAATGGTGAAATTGAAAAGATCGGGGCTGTTTTTGAGAAGCCCTACCAGCCGCTCCTATCTTCAGGGGTGAAGTTTTATGCTGTCTTGGGCAACCACGATATTCGCACGAACCAAGGCAAAGATGAAATTAAGTACTTTCAAATGCCAGGTAACTATTACAGCTTTACGAAAGGCTCCGTCAGCTTTTTTGCCTTGGATACCAATGATTTAGATGAAACCCAACTTCGCTGGCTAGATGGGGCTTTGGTGAAGGCAAAGACTCCTTGGAAAGTGGTCTATGGTCATCATCCTATCTATTCATCAGGACATTATGGAACTAATCCGGCAATGGTCCGCAGGTTAGTTCCAGTCATGAAAAAATATGGGGTGCAACTTTACCTCAATGGTCATGAGCATGACTATGAACGCACCAAGTCAATGAATGGGATTGTTTATATCACCTGTGGGGGTGGAGCTAACGTGCGGCCTGTAGGGAAATCAGAGTTTACGGCCTATAGTGCGTCTGTTCGCCATTTTTTAGCTGTTCAGAATTCGGACAAAATGCTTCATGTCCAGGCTATAGATATAGAAGGAAAAGTAATGGACGAGGTAACGTTAAAGATTTAAGGAATGATCATGTACAAACATGTATGGCTGATTCTGTTTGCATTAGGATGCCTAGTCTTAACTTCGCCCACAACAGCAAGAGCAAGCGAAGATAAACCCTTTGTAGCTAAGTCCTTCTTCGCAACAGCCCTCAAGCTAACCAGAGCCTATGCTATTTACGATACAGTGCAATACTATCCTGCATCCTATCAATTTACCCTCCAAATCCCGCCCACCATCAAACAATCTTTAGCCCGATTGACTATTGATATTCCTGAGAACAATACTGCCTTTGGTATGGAACTACCGGAGCCTAATAATATTCTTGTTTTCAATCCTACGGAACCTGAGAGTTTATTACCTCAATATAGTGCTCGGAATATACCAACGCAGATTTCCCTACAAAAAAGAACCATCGTATTTGATTTTGAACCACCCCTTAGTCCTGACCAAACCATCACGATTGAATTCACAAAAATGCGGAATCCTGAACAAGGGGGAACCTATTTATTAAGCGTCACTGCTTTTCCGTCTGGAGAAGATGTGGTAAAACAATTTGTAGGCTATGGCAGGCTGGTTTTCCGTGACGATACAGCCAACTAAGTGGGGATCTGTTCTAGTAAGCGACGCACTAAAATGATATCTTCGAGTCGTGGATGCCCTGCCAAATAACATTCTAAATCACTTCTTGCCTCGGACCATCGTTCCATCTGATGATAAAGAAATCCTCGGTCTCTCAGTTCAATCGAAGCTTCTGGGAAAATTAAGAGGATACGGTCGATAGCGGCTAAAGATTTATCCAGTTCACGTCGCTTCAGGTAGATGTATTTAAGGTTGGTCAACATTCTAGCTAAAATCTGATGTGGGCCCACGGGGGCAAGAAACTCTGAACGAAAGGGTACAGATTTGCCATAGATAGAGCTTAACTTTTTCTGACAATCTTCCACAAAGAGAATTTCTCCTTTCTGGAAAGGGTCTACAAAAATTTCCATTTCATTTTGGTCTGGCCGGATCAAAAAATGACCAGGCATCCCTATCCCTACCATCGGAAAATCAATGCGCTGGGCAATCTCTAAATAGATGATGGATAGAGTGAGGGGAATCCCATTTCTTCGTTCGATGACATCATTGAGAAAACTATTGCGTGGATCATAATAGTTCTCCCCGCAGAACCCTAAATCTTCATATAAATACTGATTGACCTTGCGAATAATCTGCAGAGGATAGGTCTCTGCTCCCAATCGTTCCTGGACTTCCCTAGACATGGCATCCAGGGCATTGAGATACTCCTCTACATCCAAGGCTGGGTATTCTTCCTGTGCAATATACAGAGCAGCCTCTGCAAGATTGATGGTTGATTCAGGCTGTTCAATGATGGTGTGAAAATTGTGCCGAGCAGCAGAGGTGAAATTCATATTGATTTGGAGAATGCTATTTTCTAATTCGTCCCATGCACGGAGGCGAGTAGCGCGCTATCATACACTGGACATGGAAGGTTTTGCATGTTCTTTCTGGTGTTTTAGGGATAGCGAATGAGTCCAGTCTACAGTGTCCAAGATTTTCTAGACCGTATTCAACAGGTTGCTCGTTTAGAAAGTAAAGATGATGCCCTGAGAGTAGCTGAAGCCGTTTCCATGGCACTGAAAGAGCTGCTCCCTAGCCTGGATGAAGAAGGAGATTTTTTAGCGGAAGACCTAGAAGACGCCTGGGCACAAAACCCTCTGATTGCTTGGCTAGAGAATCTAGAGCACGATGGAACCCAGGCCGACTTGGCTGAAGTGCTTGAACGCCTAGAAGAAGAAGAGGATTACCTTCTCAGCGTCAGTAGTCCCAGAAAAGCAGTTGAAGCAGTTTTTGCTGCGACAAAAGCCTACTTATCGGATGACCAAGTTCGCGACTTGGCGCTAGAACTACCCCCGAAGCTCAAAGCTTTGTGGCTCTCCGTGAAGCGGGCTTAGGATTTTATGATGGTCGCTTATACGGATGGAGCCTGTCAAGGGAATGGTACTCCCCGCGCTGTGGCAGGAATTGGGGTATATTTTGCAGATTCAGGAAAAGAGATATCTGAACCCTTGCCAGGGTTGGCAACCAACCAACGGGCAGAACTTTGGGCAGCCGTCCGTGCTCTCCAAGAGTCGCAAGGACCTTTGGAGATTCGCACCGATAGTAGTTATCTGGTGAAAGGCATGCAGTCTTGGGTGTTTGCTTGGCAAAGGAAGGGCTGGAAAAATAGCAAAGGGGCCCCCGTAGCCAATCGGGATCTATGGGAAACGTTAATCCTTCTTGCCAAAGGGCGTTCTATTACCTGGACTTGGGTAGAAGGTCATGCAGGTAATTCGGGCAATGAACGGGCAGACCAGTTGGCCGTCGCCGGATGCAGTGGGAGTTCTCCTCCAGGATTTAATATTAGAGAACTTAGTAAAGAATCTAAGGAAGCGAATTTGGTAGATACTCTCTCCGATTGGCTCATAAAAATGCCAAGGTTGCAGGCTGCCAAGGAGCTACGCCTTTTGGCTGACCATTTGGATGCTAAAGAATAGTGGAGGTATATAAAAAAATATTACTAAATCACTGTGCCCATCGGAGAATGCCTGGTTACAATTTGTAGATATGTAACAGAGACTCCGTTTTATGGACAACTTATCCAAGGGCAATAGTGAAGAAACCAAGGTAAGTAATATGGTCCGTGAGGCGATGATTCGGGCGGGACTTTCTCAGCCTGATGCCCCAGAAGTTGAGCCTACGCCTCCTGTAGCGGTCTTAGATCCTGCTGTTACTTCTGTAACTCCTAGCCCTTTAACCAACCAGACGAAAAGGATTTCTGAAATGGTTTTGGAAACTACTCCTCAGAATGCACAAGAGCCTATCAAGTTCTCCGGAACTTTTTTTGATGTGGTCTGTACCATTTTATTTTGTGTTGTGCTTGCTGCCGCTTTGACCGTTTTTTATCCACCTACTTTGGGTGATGTATTTAATGTGTTTGCCACTCCGGTGAAGGTACTGCCTGAGTGGTACATGCTTCCTGCCTTTGGTGTAGTCCTCGCTTCTCCGACCAAGATTATCGGTTTGGCGCTGATGTCTGGTGTTCTCCTCTTACTGTTCGCGCTTCCCTTCCTTCCTAAATTAGAAAATTCCATTCCTTTTGGAACCTGGATTTTCCGAGCTTTATTTGTCGCTCTACACGTTGGCGTTGCCGCGCTAGGTTACTCCTCCATACATCACTAGAAAGTTCTAGGAATGCTATAAATTTTGGAGTGCATTCATTTCCTGAATGCCAAGGAGAGTATGCTCGCTACGTTATGCCTACCCGCATCGCACTTAAGGTCCAATATGTGGGCACCAACCTTCACGGCTTTCAATATCAAGAAGGCTCTCGTTCTGTCCAAGAAGAGTTGGAAAACGCCATTTTATCGATGACGGGCCAATTTTCTCGGGTTCATGGAGCAGGGAGGACCGACACGGGTGTTCATGCTTCCGGTCAGGTAGTTCATTTTGATACCGAGAGTCCAATCCCTGCCTACCGATGGCCTCGTCCGCTCAGTACTCGCCTGCCAGCGGATATTCTGGTCTTGGCAGCGGCGGCAGTGTCTCCCGACTGGCACAGCCGCTATCACGCTTTATGGCGCGAATATTGCTACACCATTTACAACAGCACTGCGCCTGACCTCTTTCTGCGGGACCGAACTTGGTTTTATCACCACTACCTGGATGCATGCTTAATGGCTGAGGCCCTGGACACTCTGCTGGGGAAGCAGGAACTCGAAACTTTCCGTCGTGCAGGTAGTAAACGGCTACATTCCAAGCTGGATGTGCTGATGGTTGGATGCGAACGGCAGGGGGATTTGATTCGGATTCGCGTGCGCGCCAGTGGCTTTCTCTACGGGATGATGCGGCTTTTAGTGGGAACCTTGGTGCAGGAGGTGGGCCGAGGAACCTGCACCATTTCAGAATTTGAGCAGCGCTGGCGCAGTCGTAGCCGAGCAACGACTCAATTTGCTGCTCCTCCGGTTGGTTTATGTCTTACGAATGTAGGGTATGCGGTGGACCCTTTTGGCATAGAATAGTGTGTCTGAGCGGGCGTGGCGGAATGGTAGACGCGCTGGATTTAGGTTCCAGTGGGGCAACTCGTGAAGGTTCAAGTCCTTTCGTCCGCAGGTTTCTATGATTCCCAGGCACGGTGGCAATCGGTACCAAGCTAGCCTCAGGGCAGGGTGCGCCCCTGAAGAAATTTTGGATTTTTCTGCCAGTATCAATCCCTTCGGTCCTCCCATAGATGTAGGTGAATTGCTACGTCGAGAACCTGAGCTCCTGACGGACTATCCCGATCCGGAAGCCTGGGAACTGCGCAACGCTTTAGCGAAACATCACGGCGTGGACCCTGATTGGATTTTGCCCGGTAATGGGGCGGCAGAACTACTCACCTGGATGGCCCGTGATTTTAATCGACAGGGAGGGGCTGTTACCCTGGTTGACCCTGCTTTTGCTGACTATGAAAGAGCGTTAGACAGCTTTGAAGTCCCTATACTCCGTCAGCCGATGACGATTCCTGAATTTGACTTGCCAGCTTTACCTGGTGGCATCGGGCTCATACTTAACAATCCCCATAATCCATCCGGCAGACTCTTCGTCCGAAAGCAATTGGAATCTGTTTTGGAGGACTACGATTTAGTGCTTGTGGATGAGGCCTTTCTGGATTTTGTCCCCGGTCAGGAAACGGGAGAAACCGAAAGTTTCATTCCCTTGGTGGCCCAGTATCCAAATTTAGTGGTGCTGCGTTCTCTGACTAAGTTTTACTCTTTAGCCGGGATCCGTTTAGGATATGCCATCGCTCATCCTGACCGTTTGGCCCGATGGCAAGCTTGGCGCGACCCTTGGGCGGTTAATGCCCTAGCCCAAAGACTGGGAACCTTGGTTCTGGCTCAGGATGATTTCCGATTGAAAACTTTGGCCTGGCTTCAGGAAGAACGGGCTTTTTTATCTACAGCCATCGAGAATATTGAGGGTCTAACCCCCTTCCCGAGTACTGTAAATTTTCTGCTGGTGCATAGTAATTCATCTATTCATTCTATAAAAGAAAAGCTCTTAAAAAGAGATCATATTTTGATTCGTCACTGTGGCAGTTTTGAGCTATTGGGTGATGCGTATTTCCGAATTTCAATACGGACTCGTGCGCACAATCACCAGTTGATCGATGCTTTAAAGGCTCATGTATCCTAGTTGTCCACATGCTGTTCTCCTTTGGGGCTAACTTAAACGTATTATGCTGGAAATTGCATTCACTAAATCCTATGGACCTAAACTGCTGGAAGTTTGAACTTTGCAATAACCAAAGACTAAAGCTGTTGGTGAACTTGGCATGTGGATTTTTGACTCTACTGGTAATGGTAAATCCTGTATACGCCCAAAAAAGCGCAGAGTCTTTACAGGTAGCTACACGAATCGTTCCCCCTTTTGTATTTGAACAAGAAGGCCAGTTGGTCGGATTTAGCATAGATTTATGGCGGAGTATTGCTGAACAGCTCAATATGAAATCTGAGTTTGTGGTAAAAACTACCGTGGCCGATCTACTGGCTGCGACTAAAACGGGGAAGGCAGATATGGGAATAGCTGCTATCTCGATTACGGCCGAGCGAGAACAGGATTTTGATTTCTCTCAGCCTGTTTTTGATTCAGGCCTTCAGATTTTAGTGCCAAGTGATTCTATTAGTAACAGTCCCAGTCTGTGGACAGTTATCGCCTCTCCCGCTTTGCTTCAACTTGTTGGGGTCTTTTTCCTGATTGTGCTGATACCCGCTCACCTGGTCTATTTTTCCGAGCGAGGAAAAACAGAAGGAATGCTTGTGAGCAAGTCCTATTTCCCTGGCATTTTCGAGGCGTGCTGGTGGGCTGCTTCCACTCTGGCTACGCAAGCAGACGCAATGCCACGCAGTGCCCTGGGTCGGGTAGTCGCTATCATGTGGATGTTTACGAGTGTCATTTTTGTCGCGGTCTTCACCGCTACGGTAACTACGGCCCTTACCGTGCAGCAGCTTCAAGGAAACATCCAAGGGCCCCAAGACCTTCCCGGCAAGCGTGTTGCCACCATTGCCAGTAGTACCTCAGCCGCCTTCCTCCTGAAACAGAACATTCAAACGCTGGAGTTTCCCCGCATTGAGCAAGCCTATGAGGCTCTTGCCAAAGGGGGAGCGGATGCGGTTGTTTTTGATGCTCCTGTACTTCTGTACTATTCTGCCCACGGTGGAAAAGGAAAGGCCCAGGTGGTAGGTCCGGTTTTTCGGGAAGAGAGCTACGGTATTGTTTTCCCTTCGCATAGCCCGTACCGCGAACTTGTGAATAAAGGCTTGTTGACCCTCAAAGAAAATGGAACCTATCAAAGGCTCTATGACAAATGGTTCACTGTTCAGAATTGATTTATTCTCCTTGAAAGCAATTTCCTGCAAATCACATTCCCTACCATAAAGGAGTCAGACCCATGGGGAAAGGAAGATTAGAAGCATTCAGCGATGGGGTAATTGCCATCATCATTACGATTATGGTGCTGGAATTGAAGGTGCCCCATGAAGCTGGTTTAGCTGCGCTGCGTCCGCTCATCCCGGTTTTTCTGAGCTACGTGCTTAGTTTTATCTATCTCGGTATCTACTGGAACAATCACCATCACTTGTTACAGGCGACACGGCAGGTTAACGGAAGTATTCTGTGGGCCAATCTGCATCTGCTGTTCTGGTTATCCCTCATTCCCTTTGTTACGGGCTGGATGGGGGAAAATAACTTTGACGCCTTGCCCGTTGCCCTCTATGGCACGGTGCTGTTACTCGCTGGCATTGCCTACTTCATTCTTACCCGTACTCTTATTGCTTACCATGGCGAGGATTCTGCTCTGGCAATGGCCGTTGGTCGAGACTTTAAGGGCATTGTATCGATGGTGATTTATGCCGTGGCCATTTTGCTTTCTTTTGTGAATTCGTGGCTTGCCTGCCTTTTATATGCATTGGTTGCGGTTATGTGGCTTATCCCTGATCGCCGCATTGAGAAAATTTTGACCTCGTAAAGAGGGCGATTGCCAAAACAATTAATCGCTCGCTAACGTTCACAGGGGGGTTTGACTGGAAGGGGGTTAAGCCATCACCGTATGTAACAATTCCTTGTCTACTGATAGCTCCCCTGTCTGTAACCAAAGGTCCATCTGTTCTGGAATAACCACTTGGTTGAGTTGTTTGCGCAACTCTGGGCCTTCCAAAACCTCTTTCTGTAGCAAAATTTGAGCTGTTTCTTCAAGCAGCTTCTGATTGATCTTTAAAATGAGGAGGGCCATATGGTGGGCTCTATCTATCGTCTCTTTCACCTCACGATCAATTTCTTCAGCAAGTTTAGGTCCGACTGAGCGACGGGGATTGGGATAACCTTCAATGAACTGCTGTTGTGTCTTTTCATAGGCTATCGGTCCCAACTGATCACTCATGCCATAGATAGTGACGGTCCGTTCTGCCAAATCCGTAGCTTTCTGGATATCGTCACTGGCTCCTGTGGATACCTTGCCAAAGATAATTTCCTCGGAGGAACGGCCTCCTAGAAGCGTGGCAATCCGGCCCCGAATTTCATCTTCCACCATTAGAAAACGGTCTTCTTCCGGTAGCTGCAGCGTGTACCCCAACGCCCCAATGCCGCGTGGCACAATCGAGATCTTTTGCACTTTGCCTGCCCCAGGCATAATGGCTGCCACCAGAGCATGCCCAACTTCGTGATAAGCTACCGTCTTTTTCTCAATCTCATTGAGGATACGAGATTTTTTCTCAAGTCCCCCAATCACCCGCTCAATCGCCTCATTAAAGTCAGCAGTCATCACCGTATTGGCATTCCGGCGGGCGGCCAAAAGGGCTGCTTCATTCACCAAATTAGCTAAATCTGCCCCTGCAAATCCTGGGGTGCGTATAGCAATCGTGCCTAGGTCTACATCGGGAGCCAGCTTGACCTTGGCCGCATGGACTTTGAGAATGGCTTCACGGCCAATTTTGTCGGGTCGGTCTACTACAACTAGACGGTCAAAACGGCCAGGACGTCTCAGCGCGGGGTCCAGCACTTCCGGACGGTTGGTGGCAGCCAGCAGAATGACCCCTACATTGGTGTCGAAACCATCCATTTCCGCCAGGAGCTGGTTGAGAGTTTGCTCGCGTTCATCATTACCGCCCATAAAAGGACCAGCGCCACCCCGAGACTTACCAAGGGCATCTAATTCATCAATAAATACAATGCAGGGGGCTTGTTGCTTGGCTTGTTCAAAAAGGTCCCGCACTCTTGCCGCACCAATACCTACGAAGAGTTCGATAAATTCCGACCCGGAAATACTAAAAAACGGCACACCCGCTTCCCCTGCGACGGCTTTAGCCAAGAGGGTTTTCCCGGTGCCTGGGGGCCCCACGAGCAGTACTCCTTTCGGGATTTTCGCCCCTAGGCGAGTATATTTACCTGGATTTTTTAGAAAATCAATAATTTCTTGGAGTTCTGCCTTTGCTTCATCGACGCCTGCCACATTTGCAAAGGTGACGCCCGTACTTCCTTCAGAATAAATGCGGGCTTTACTCTTGCCGACGGTCAGAGCTGCCGGGCCCCCTGCCTGCGTTCGGCTCATCAGCCAAAACCAAATTCCAAAGAAAATTAAGGGAGGGGCGACCCAACCGATGAGGGTAGAGAGCCAGGCGTCTTTGCTGGGAGGAGGCGCTGAGAACTCAACCTTGTTTTCTCGTAAAATTTTCGGCAAATCGAGGTCTATGGCTACCGGGGCGGTGGTGTATATCCGTTGGTAAGAATCGATCTTTTTACCTGCTGCTGTTGGTGCTCCAGGCTCTATTTTCAAGTCAGATTTGAGTACATACTGGATGCGGTCAGGAGCAACCAGTGCCCGGTCTACTTCTCCAGCCTGCACTTTGGAGACAAAATCGCTATAGGAAGATTCGACTTGTTGTGGATGAGGCAGCAGACTAGGAATGATCGTAAAGTTCAGAATAAGCAGAGCCCCCAAGAGAAGGAGCAAACTGCCTCCGAACTCCTTAGGTTTGAGATCTTTGGTTGGTTTGTTATCGGTTTCAACGGGCATATGATCCGCCCTCCGGAGCTATGTGGCAAAAAGCGCAACACCCCTCTACTTGGAGTGTAGTCTATCCACCTGGAATAAGCTCATAGAGTCCTTTTTGCGGAGGTGAGGCCTCTTTGCCTACGGCTGTTTTCTGACTCCTGATTCCCAGATATAGTCTTCCAGCGTGATCTTGACAGGTTTTACGTTCCAGAAGTCTTCGCAGTAATCACGAATAGAACGGTCTGAAGAGAACTTGCCCATACGCGCTACATTCAAAATCGCCATCCGAGTCCATTGTTCTTGGTCTTTGTAAGCTTGGCTTACCTTTTCCTGGCACTCTATATAGGACTGATAATCGGCCAACAGCATGTAGGTATCGTGATGCAACAAGTGCTCTACCAAAGGTGCGAACAGCTGGGGATCGCCGTGGGAGAAGAAACCAGAGGCAATACGGTCAATCACACGCTTCAACTCAGCATTATTTTCGTAGTAATCTCGAGGATTGTAGCCCTGTCTTTTCTTGGCGACGACTTCTTCCTCTGTTAGACCAAAGAGGAAGAAGTTCTCCGCGCCGACCTCTTCCCGAATTTCAACGTTGGCACCGTCGAGGGTCCCAATCGTAAGCGCTCCGTTCATGGCAAACTTCATGTTGCCTGTGCCCGAAGCTTCCTTCCCTGCCGTAGAGATTTGTTCGGAGAGGTCAGCGGCAGGATAAACCCATTGGGCAAACTTGACGCTGTAGTTCTTCAGGAACAATACTTTGAGCCGTCCCCGCACATCGGGGTCTCGGTTCACCACGTCGCCGATAGAGGTGATCAGCTTGATGATCAACTTTGCCATGTGATAGCCAGGAGCTGCTTTCCCTGCAAAAAGGAAGGTGCGTGGAGTGATTTCAATATCGGGATTCGCTTTGATCCGGTTATAGAGCGTGATGATGTGGAGCGCATTCAAATGCTGACGCTTATATTCATGAATCCGTTTGGACTGCATGTCAAAGAGGGAGTTGGGGTCTATTTCCAGGCCATAGTTTTTCTGAACATAGGTCGCGAGGTCAGTTTTGATGGCATGCTTAATATCTTTGAATTCGCGGCAGAATTCCGGGTCATCGACAAAGGCTTCTAGTTTCTTGAGTTCATCCAGATGCTTAATCCATCTATCGCCAATCTTGCTGGTGATCAGTTTCGTAAGTCTGGGATTACCTAAGACCATAAACCGACGGGGGGTCACCCCGTTGGTCTTATTACTGAATTTTGCAGGATACATTTCGTAGAAGTCACGCAGGACATCCTGTTTCATCAATTCACTGTGCAGCGCGGCCACTCCGTTGATAGCCTGACTCCCTACGCAGGCAAGATGAGCCATCCGCACATAGCGTTCTCCATGTTCATCGATAATCGACATCCGTTCAATACGGCTATCCTCTTCAGGGAATTTGATTCGGACATCATCGAGAAAGCGGCTGTTGATTTCGTAAATGATTTCTAAGTGTCTAGGCAGCAGTTCACCAAACAGACTGATGGGCCAACGTTCCAACGCTTCTGGCAGCAGGGTGTGATTAGTGTAGGCGAAGGTTTTGGTGGTGATATTCCAGGCTGTATCCCAGGTTATGCCATGCTCGTCGATCAAAAGACGCATCAACTCAGCGACGGCAATCGCTGGGTGGGTATCGTTCAACTGGATAACAAACTTCTCATGGAATCTCTCCACAGATAGCTTTTGGCGGGACATGATACGAATCATGTCTTGCAACGAAGAAGATACGAAGAAAATCTGCTGGGCTAAACGTAAGCGTTTGCCTTGGGAAGAATCATCGTTGGGATAGAGCACCTTGGAAAGATTTTCTGAAACCATCTTTTCCTGAACAGCACCCAGGTAATCTCCAGAGTTAAAGGCAGCAAAATCAAAGGATTCTGCAGCTTCTGCTTTCCAAAGTCTCAAGGTATTGGCGGTGTTGACCTTGTAACCCAGAATCGGCGTGTCATGGGGAATTCCCATCACAACTTGATAGGGAACCCAGCGTACTCGGTAGCGCCCATGTTCATCGGTATACCCTTCGGTATGACCGCCCAGTTTCACCTCCACAGACCATTCAGGACGGGCAATTTCCCAGGGATTGCCATAACGCAACCATTTGTCCGTGACTTCGACTTGCCAGCCATCGTGAATATCTTGTTTGAAAATGCCGAATTCGTAGCGAATGCCATAGCCAAGGGATGGAATTTCCAAGGTTGCCATAGAGTCGAGGTAACAGGCAGCCAAACGACCGAGACCCCCATTCCCAAGCCCAGGTTCTTCCTCTAGTTCGAGCAACTCTTCAAAATCTAAGCCTAGTTCTTGGACCGCCTCTTGCACCTGGTCATAGATTCCCAGGTTGATCAGGTTATTGCCGAGATGGGGTCCCATCAAAAATTCTGCGGAGAGATAGGCTACGGTTCGCGAGCCGTCTTTCGTGTACGCAACCGCTGTGTTAATCCAGTGTTGGAGCAAGCGGTCACGTACGGTATAGGCCAAGGCCATATAGTAATCATGGGTGGTGGCGATGGTTGGGAATTTCCCCTGGACATAAAAAAGGTTATCGAGGATAGCCTGTTTAATAGTTTCAGTACTCAAACCCGTACGGTCATCTCCTTCTATGGTAAAAGATTCGGATTTTGGATCGGGTATGGTTTGCATGATGATTTCCTACGGGTGGACGAGACGCTTGAAGCTCATGTTATCTGGAGATCTGCAGCGAGCTGCCTATCCTCCAAAAGCTTTAATCTAATGTTCTATGTTTTTGTTGTTCTTTTTTTGTATTCGTAGCAACAAAAATTGAGAAGCCTTATCCAGAAGGTTCTTACAGAAGTGCGGCCGGCCTAAGGTAAAAGACTCCTTCTGCGCAAAGGGGAAAAGGCTGCTTAGCGTTTAAAGATTAAAGGTCTGTTTTGGCTAGATAAATCAATAGTCATACTCAAGCCCTCCCGTCCGTAGCTTTTCGGTAACAAGGGTCCTGTACAACTCAAGTTCGTGATAGAGCAGCTCAGAATTATGCTTTCCATGGGAAAGTTCTGTATTTTGGAGGTCTTGAATATCTTCCTTGGAAATTTTGCCATTGGCCACCGCATGCTCAATCATCCTTTTGAATTTTTCGAGTTCCTGCAATTCTTCTGGGGTGAGTTCTCTAGCATTCGGTCGGGAAACTTCCATAGAAGGTTCTCCTGCAGCTTTTGTAGGTTTGAACTTCTATTAATCTAACGAATAGATCCAAACGCAAGCCATTAAGTTCCGGGCCTAGAGCGCAGGTCTGCCCCCATATAAGAGCG
>CASBPW010000312.1 GCA_949127685.1 Candidatus Sivonenia alaskensis PMM_0068
CCTATAAGCGATTCATCCCCTGAGTAATGCAAAGTCTGGATCTGGACAACCCCACGATA
Organism: Candidatus Sivonenia alaskensis PMM_0068; assembly: GCA_949127685.1. Taxonomy (GTDB): domain Bacteria; phylum Cyanobacteriota; class Cyanobacteriia; order Gloeobacterales; family PMM-0068; genus Sivonenia; species Sivonenia alaskensis. The sequence goes on from CASBPW010000312.1 coordinate 60, forward strand.
GACAATCCAGACATCATCCTCATAGAGGTGAATCTTCTGTTTTGCAGAGTAGCGCAGGAGGTTACGCTCCTGATAGATTTCTTCCAGTACTTCAAGAGAGTCAGTATGCAAAGCCATGCACGAACCTTAGCCTGAGTTCTCACGTACTCACTGCCCGTTTAATGTAGTGCCCTAAGGTAAAGGCTGGGTAAAGATAGGCAAGGAAGGGGTGTAGACCGAAGGTGGTGCGTAGTGGGCTCAATCCCCTTGAGGAGCTTTAAAAATATCATCGAGGGGGACTTCCATCGCATCAATGACTTTAGTCCAGAAATTTAACATGCCAATAAAAGCAGTTAACTCAACAATATCTTCTGGGCTAAAATGAGCTTTCAGTTTGCCAAAAAACTCTTCGCTAACGCTGGTGGTTGGGACGGTGATACGTTCAGCATATTCTAGGCAGAGACGCTCCATTTCAGAAAAATGAGGGCTTAAGCTACCTTGGGCAATCGCTTGAATCTTATCTTCTGGCGTACCGAGATGACGCAGCATATAGCTGTGATAGGGCACACAATAACTACGGCAACCATTGATTTGGGCAATGCGCACACTCAGCATCTCTTTGAGTTCTTCGGAGAGAACTTCGTTCGGAGCATGAATGGCTCCATAGAGGCGCATCACCGCTTCCATAATCACAGGCTTATGAGCTAATACTCTCAGAGGATTGAGGGCAGTACCATATTGTTTTTCCAGACTTTCATAGACACGTTGGAGCTTTTTATCAACTTGGTCTGCTTCTAGGGGTGCAATCCGCATAGGGTCTCCACGGAATTTTCTATCTTTATGACTGTAACGCTTTAGGCTGACTTTTTATGCGTACTTCTGGATCTTGTCTACCTTCTTGTCACACCCGCCTGAACCTGGGGAGCAATGCGCGTCGTACTCCCTGCCGTCCCCCAATTAAAGTCATCTACCCGTAATTGCAGGAATCCGAACTGCTGTACGGGATTGTAGTTTAAAGAAATACCATAGGTGCGACGGTCATAGCGGAGGGTATACCAACGATCGGCTTCGCAGAAGTCACCAATGCTGACAGGAATACTACACAGTCCTTGTCCTTGCGGAACACGGTTGAACACCACCTGCACCCCTGCACGGAAAGGCCCATAAATTTGTTGGAGTATTCCTGCCGAGAAACCTTCGACTCCAGGGACTCGGTCAAAATAGAAGGGAGACTGTCCTCCGAGCACTCCATTGAAATAGGCCAAGTTGAAATTTGTGTAATCAAAGGCATCCTTAGCGAACTGGCCCACCGTGCCCTCAATCCCAACTCGCCCTTGCACCACTCCTTGCGAATTTCCGCTACTGTATAGAGCACCATTCAAGAGCACAGAGGTCACTAATTTCAGACTAGGAGTAATCGGACTGGGCGTAAAGCGGAGAAATTCTCTAGTTGCGGGCGTATCTTGGGGCGGTCGATAAAGCGTGAATTCCTTCCCCAAATAGGCCACGAGCTGATAACGGGCTAAGCTGGCTTCATTTTGGTTGGAAGGACCCGGCGCAAGAAATCCGACTTGGTCTGAAGGCGCTTGCAGATAATTGATACCTCCTTGGTACGTAAAGAAAATTCCCGTGTTCCCCAAGACTTTGAAAGCGGAGTAGAAATTAACCCCGACATCTTGACTCACCTGCTGAGCCCCCAAGACTCCATTGAAGAGAAGCTCTCGGTAGGCATAGTTGAAACTCAGCGTATCGCCGCCATTACCCACAGGAATCTGATGTTCTGCCCTGGCACGGATTCTACTGGCAAAGTCCTCGAAGGAAAGCCCTGAGAGCGAAGCGAATACGTTAGTACTCTGTCCCCCTTCATGGCGTAGATTGAGCTTTCCCTCAACCCCAAAATCATTTAGAAAGCCCCCCTCGACACCGGGACTGGCATTTTGTACAACATTGTTAAAAGAATACCCATTACTGGTTACTCCAAACCCAAGCGCTCTTTGCAAAAAGAGTTGAGGTGAAATGCGCAGGGTCGTATTTTCGTTAGGCTCAGTAATGAAATTGTATTGGTAGAAAAGCCCTCCTTTATCGATGGCATCATAGCCCACCGTAATAGGGTTAGCATCTTCTTGATCGCTGATCGTAGATATAAAGGGAGGGAGGGGAAGAGCCGTAGACTGGTCAAAAACGAGAACCCCAGGATCGGTAACCAGTTTTTGTTGCTTTTTCTTGCCCCCTGGAATGTTGGTCACCTCTGCCCTAGAAGTTTTTATCTCCAGTTCCGGTGGATCAAAGGGGTCATTGGTAAAACGGACATCTTCTCCCCGCCACCCCTTGGGTGTGAAATAAATTCGACGCGCCGTATAACGGAGAAGCCCTCCCCTTTGAATGGTAGGAGCTCCTGAAGCAGCCGCATCAAATATGGAGGGCTGCCCCTGTGCACGGGCCTTTTTTACTTCAGGGTCGTCTGCCTTGATGTTGACAAGCCCCCTGGCATCGAAGAGTACACCCTCTTTCTTGGCAAAATTATATTCCAGGCGGTTGCCTTCGACCTGCTGTTCAGGTCGTTGTAGCCTGACCAGATTGGGAGCACTTAGGGCTACTGCGATCCGAGTCTTCATGTCCACCTGCAGTTCGTCTGCCGTGAGGACACTATCTTGGAACTCCATCCGCACATGGCCTCGGGCCGTAAAGACTTGTTTGTCTTGGTCGTAATCTTGGAAATCCGCATCCAGTTTGACCTTATCACCTACGACAGAACCGCCCTTAGGTACATCCGGGTCTTGAGGTTGCAAAGCATCCGCACCAGCTTGTGCTTCTCGACGGAGGCTATCCGCTTGAACAGGCTGGTATTGGACCTCAGCGGCAGGAGCCTGAACGAGAGGGGGTGGAGTGTAAGGCATAAGAACAAGACTATCAGCAGAACAAGGGTTCCCGCACTATTGCAAGAACCCCAAAACTGAATATCGTCGATTACTTATTCAGATCGTTACGGGCAGGATCGCCGGAAAGCCAACCGAAGGCGAAAATTAAAACGAAGCTGGAGACCACTCCGATTACAACCCACTTCACCCACATTAATTCCATGGCGTTTCAGAAAGCTAGAACGTAAGCTAATGTAACTCCACTTGGGAACAGATGACAACTATTTCGCTAATTTACTGATAGTTCGCAGGGAGCTGGTAGAGAGAGGCTTCATACCAGTATTGGAGAATTTGAGTATAGTCCCAGCCCGCTTCAGCCATCTGCTGAGAGACTTTCTGGCTCATCATCGCACCCTTGCGAATAGGTAAGCGATAGTCGCCATAGCTCATCCAGCCTTTGATACCATCGGCTCTGTAGTTTCCTTGGACAATAGAGTAGTCCAGGACCACTCCTTTCGTACTGGCAACGGCTTGGTCTGTACGTGGATCGACCAGGGTGGTACTTTGTCCCGTTTTAGGGTTGTACCGGGCAAAGCCTCCATAGACCTGATCCATAACCGTATTCACTAAGTCGTATTGAGGACCCCATTTGCGACGGGTGAAACTGGTCAAAGCGTAGGTACGCGCGGCAATAGCTTGTGCCATTAAGGCATTTTGGTGCCATTTCGCAGGCATTTCACGGGGAACCACACCCCGGAGATATTCTTCTGAATCAAGATAGTTGATGGCAGCAACGCCCTTGGGCAAGGTTTCTAAGCGGACGCTCCCTGGATACCAACGGTCTCCGGCCAAAACGTAACCCCCTTCCGGAACCTGAATCGTACCGACTTGATTCTGGTCCATCCGATACCATTCCTGGGGTTGCAGATCCTGAGTTTCCCCATTGTCCATCTGAAATACAGCCGGGGCAGAAACAGCAATGTTTACCGCTGGTTTCGGACCTTCTACGAGGACACGTACCTGAAATGCGTGGGCGGCCCCGTTTATCATCCCGAAAGCTAGCACCGCCGCTACCAGCTTCTTCCAGAGCTGTCTATTCCATTTCATTTTTGCTCTCATTCTTCGCTGGCTCCTCACAAACCTAACGATTGGCAAATACGCTTTAAACTTTAGAAAGAGTATACCCGAAAATCATGAATTTGCTAACTAGATTTCCCGTAAAAAATCTACGGTTATATCTGTCATTCTTTCTACCACAACATGGGCTCCTGCCGCTTTTAACGTAGTGATGTAATCAGATTCACGCTCACTTTCCCATAGGTGTGGTGGGATTACTCCGATCGCGACGTAGTCGCGACCAGGGTCTTGGGCTTGGGCATTCAAGGTCGTCTGGATATCGGCCACCGTATCCCCCGCATAAAATACCCGCTCTATGGAATGACCTGATCTGGCAAGCTGTAAAAGTCCTTCTGGGTCTGGCTTTTCAGCCGCCTCGCCCATTGCTACTAAGGGCACCTGCCGCAAGCCAACGCGCGCTAAGACATGCTCTGCTGAAAGGCGGGAAGCTCCACTCACAAATCCCCAGAAGATCTTTTCTTGGTCTAGCTGTTCAAAATAGTTCAGGTCTACCAGCAAAGGTTCATCCTGAATGTAGCCATTTAGCTGTTCTGGAGCGCCCAAATAGCGTCTTTGAAAGTATTCGACCAACTGTTCAAAATCCAGGGGGAAAATCTTGTCGCTGATGACCTAGGTTTTCAAAATAACGATAGACCAGCTCCTGGCTCCCTTCCCAATCATTATTCCAACAGCCCTCAGCTTTGAGCTGGTCTATTTCTGGGGCACTGGGCCGGAAGGCTCCCTGGGTAAAATGTTCTACCGTATCGGCCAATGCCCGACGGTAGGATTGGCTTACATCCCGCAACACACCGTCAATGTCCAAGGCCAGTAGAATTCGGGGAGTCATGCTCATGTTGTGTTTTTGAAGAGTACGTCTGATTTTAAAGAAAAATCTGCGCCTATCCTCTGGGGAATGGGCAAGATACAATCAGTCTAACGAGTGCTGATGTTTATAAGCGAAGTATTAAAAGTATGGTTTCTGGCTGGCGAGTACGAGGAATCCGCGGAGCGACCACTGTCGAGAGAAATGACCCGGAGTACATACGGGATGCCGTGTTAGAACTGTTCCGAGTTTTAATTAAAGAGAATAACTTAGCTCCTGAAGACGTTGTTAGTGCAACGTTTACCTTAACCTCCGACCTCAACGCCGCCTATCCATCGACTTTTGTCCGAAAATATTTGGAAGGTTGGGACCATGTCCCCCTTTTAGATGTAGCCCAACTGAGCATTCCTGAAAGTTTACCTCGCTGCCTCCGCGTTTTGCTTCATGTCAACAGTCCTTTGAAACAAGACCAAATTCATCATGCCTATCTGCGGGAAGCCCAGCGACTACGTCTTGACCTTCAGCAATTTTCGTCCGTTTGAACCCAATGCGTCCCATCGCTCAAGTACGCAACTCCTGCTTGTTCTGCCATAGGATAGACTAGAAGAAAGTTCTGAAGACGTAACCCATGTACTGTAAGCCTTTCCACTAGCGTTGCTTCATCTACTCCCTCTTAACCGTGGTAGCCCATTTGTGCTGCCTGACACCAGAAGCAACGAGTACAAAGGAAATTACGTCTATGCCCGCCCCGATGATGGTTGAAAAGCTCAATACGATTGAGCGGACCTACCAAGATTTGACCCAAAAACTAGCGGACCCCGATATTGTCACCAACTCTGGCGAAGTCCAACGCATTGCGAAGGCTCGCGCAGAATTAGAAGTGACCGTAGATGTTTATCACCACTGGCAAGAGCTGCAAGCTGAGCTAAAAAAGGCCCGTACGCTTCTGCGAGAAGATGATCCTGAGCTCAGGGAATTGGCAGAAGTAGAAGTCCAAATGCTAGAAGAGCAAATTGAAGAGCAAGAAAAGCGGCTCACCCTTCTGCTGCTGCCCCGTGACCCCAACGATGACAAAAACATCATGCTAGAAATTCGTGCAGGAACCGGTGGTGATGAGGCGGCCATTTTTGCCGGTGACTTGGTGCGGATGTATTCTCGTTACGCCGATAGCCAAGGCTGGAAGGTGCGCTTATTGAGCGAAACCACCGCCGATATGGGTGGATTTAGAGAGGCGATTCTGGAAATTCAAGGCGATAACGTCTACTCCAAGCTGAAATTTGAAGCGGGCGTCCATCGAGTCCAGCGAGTTCCGCTGACCGAATCCCAAGGTCGCGTCCACACCTCTACGGCGACCGTCGCTATTATGCCGGAAGTGGAAGAAGTCGCGGTTGTGATTAGACCGGAAGACATCGAGATCACCACAGCCCGTTCAGGGGGCGCGGGTGGTCAGAACGTCAACAAAGTAGAAACTGCTGTCCACTTGGTCCACAAACCCTCCGGCTTGCATATAC
>CASBPW010000313.1 GCA_949127685.1 Candidatus Sivonenia alaskensis PMM_0068
AGAAGTCCAGTCCCCGGCGACGTTAGACCCATCCCCTCTTCTGGCTCTGGAAGATGTGCACTTTCACTGGTATGGCAAAGCGGCTCGATCTGGTCGCAAACTAGGGCACATCACGGTCCTGGGGGATAATCTGGAAGCGACTTACCAACGGGCGTGGCAAGCACGCAAGCTGCTGAAAATTTAATAGCTGAAAAGTTGAGACAGGAGAAGGGCATGGACCATTGTTTAGTAAGCGTGATCATGGGCAGTGATTCGGACCTCCCTGTGATGAGCGAAGCCATCAAAATTCTGGAAACTTTCGCAGTCGAGCATGAAGTCAAAATTGTATCTGCTCATCGTACCCCAGAGGTGATGGTTCAATTTGCGCAAAAAGCCCATCTGCGGGGAATCAAAGTCATTATTGCCGGAGCGGGAGGCGCAGCTCATTTACCCGGCATGGTCGCTTCACTGTCTCCTTTACCCGTCATTGGCGTCCCCGTCCCCACCAAACAACTGGGAGGGGTCGATTCACTCTATTCGATCGTGCAAATGCCTGGGGGGATTCCTGTGGCCACCGTAGCCATTGGGAATGCAAAAAATGCAGGTCTCCTTGCCATACGCATACTTAGCACGAGCCATGCCGAACTCTTGGAAAAGATGCTCGCCTACCAAGCACAACTCAAGGACGAAGTCTCCCAAAAAGAGGCCCGCTTGGGAATCTTGGGTTATGCAGCCTATCTTGAGCAAATGCGCTAGACGAGCGCGTCAGCTTTAAAAATTTCAAGGCCTACGACCCACCCTAATCTCTTGCAAGTCCCAGCACATAGCAGGATGATGAGAGTAGGAATATTGGAGTAAGAAAATGACCGCGAAGCTTGATTTTGACGCTTTTATTTCCAAAGTTCGCCAGGTTGCCAACAAAGTAGATCCCGTATTAGAAGTCAAGCCAGCTGGTGAAGACGTCTGTTTGGTGGAATACCCCAGTCTCGGGGAACACATCTGGGTAGAAGCAGCCTTTGAGGGAGAAAAGTTCCGGGTTTATAAGACCCTTGTTCATGATCCCAAACCATCCCATCTTGAAAAACTTACGCCCGTGGGAGCAGGTTACTTAACGGAAGTTTTCCAAAATTATGTGGACAGCGTGGGCCACAAGTAATTGGCTCTCTGAAATCAGTTTTCTGAAACTTCCAGCACAATTTTCCCTTTGACCCCACCACGTTCTAATTGTTGGTGGGCCTTGGCAGCTTGATTGAGCGGCAACACCGAGTCTATAACGGGATGCAGCTGTTCTTGCTCAATCAGATTGCGTAGCGCTTCCATCTTGTAGCTTGCTCGCTCCAAAAACAGGAAATAGAGCGTTAGATTTTTGATGTAGGCCCCATTCAGATCCCCGGTGGTATCGACAATGCTCACCAGGCGTCCGGATGGTCGCGTAATCTTAATACTCCTCTCTAAAGTATCTCCGCCTACCGTGTCGTAGACAATGTCTACCCCTTGGTCTTCCGTTTCACGAAGAACAGCCTCCACGAAGTCTTCTGCTCGATAATCAATAACGACATCAGCGCCCAAAGATTTGACCAGCGCAATATTTTTCTTACTGCAGGTCGCTAGCACACGGGCCCCTGCCGCTTTGGCAATTTGCACCGCTAGAGAACCGACACCCCCAGCCGCAGCATGAATGAGGATGGTCTCCCCTGGTTGCGTTTTTGCCAGGCGTACCACTCCATCCCATGCTGTACAGCCTGCTAGGGGCATACTCGCCGCTTCCGTAAAGCTTAGATTTCTCGGTTTGAGCGCAACAATCGATTCGTCTGCAACGTGGTATTCGGCGTAGCTTCCCTCCCCGCCAAAGATGACTGGAGTATAGAAAACCTCATCGCCTATCTTGAAATTCTTAACCCCTGCTCCCACTTCTTCGACAACACCAGCTACGTCATAGCCAATGACGGCAGGAGGCTCTACTCCAGCCCACTTTCCATTGCGTCGAATTTTGTAGTCTACAGGATTGACAGAAGTAGCATGTACGCGGACCAGTATTTGGTTAGCGTGGGGCTCTGGCTTTGGAATATAACGTTCTTCAAAGACATCCGGGCCACCAAAACCAGTAATAATTATCGCTTGCATATCAATGTCCCATAGGTTAGGCCAATATAGCCTCTGGGTTGTGCTCGGGCTATCCAGCACCAGTTAACGCCGAAACAGCCCTACTCTCAGACTGCATTGAAAGTATCCGGCGCCCCTATCATAATTCCACGAGCGCTCCTTCCTGAGAAAAGCCAACTATCGCTCCAAACATACCCATGGCAAAAAGGGTGGTTGGACCGGAAAGAGGTGCAGGACAAAGTTCATTCTACATGATGGCAAAATCAACGATCTAGGTCACAGAACACCTATGATCAGTAAGCCAATTATTTAAATCTCTGTGTCTAAACCAACTATTGCTGTCACTCATTTGGGTTGTGAAAAAAATCGGGTAGATACCGAACATATGCTGGGACTGCTTGCTCAGGCGGGCTATGGTGTCGATAGTGACGAAGAAAAAGCCGACTACGTCCTGGTCAATACCTGTAGTTTTATCGAGGATGCTCGCAAAGAGTCCGTGCGCACCTTGGTCAGTTTGGCCGAACAGGGGAAACGGATTATTATTTCTGGCTGTTTGGCACAGCATTTCCAGGGAGAACTTTTGGCCGAATTGCCAGAAGCTGTAGCCCTCATCGGCACGGGGGACTACCAAAATATTGTCAACGTCATCGAACGGGTAGAACAGGGAGAAAGGGTCACGGCCATTTCTGAAATTCCAACCTTTATTGCTAATGAACAGCTCCCCCGCTACCGCACTACGACAGAATCAGTAGCCTATCTGCGGATTGCGGAAGGCTGCGACTATCGCTGTGCCTTTTGCATTATTCCCCACCTGAGAGGCGACCAACGTTCTCGCTCCATAGAATCGATCGTGGCAGAAGCGCATCAACTGGCCAGTGAAGGGGTGAAAGAAATTTTGCTGATTTCTCAAATCACCACAAACTATGGCCGGGATATTTACGGGGAACCCAAATTAGCAGAACTGATTCGCAAGCTCTCTTCAGTGCCCGTGCCCTGGATTCGTCTTTTGTACCTCTATCCCACGGGCATCACTGCCGAAGTAGTACAAGCCCTCAAAGAAAGTCCCAATGTCCTGCCCTACTTGGATATGCCGCTCCAGCATTCCGATCCTGATGTACTCAAGTCGATGAATCGGCCTTGGCAAGCGGAGGTCAACGACCGGGTAATGGATACACTCCGGGAGAATCTACCAGGAGCTACTTTCCGCACAACTTTTATTGTTGGTTTCCCTGGTGAAACCGATGAGCAGTTCCAGCACTTAGTCCGTTTTGTCAAGCGTCATCAGTTTGACCATCTGGGCGTCTTCACCTATTCCCAAGAAGAAGGGACTCCCGCCGGAAGTTTACCGAATCAAATCCCGGAAAAAATTAAAAAGCAACGCCGCAAAGCTTTGATGATTGCTCAACAACCGATTTCTTTGAGACGCAATCAGGCGCTTATCGGTCAAACTTTGTCCGTTTTGATTGAGCAGGAAAATCCAGAAGCTGGAGAATTTATCGGTCGGGCCGCTCGCTTTGCTCCGGATGTAGATGGACAAGTCTATGTCAAAGGTAGGGGCCTTGGTCTTGGAAGTATCGTGCCCGTAGAAATGATGAACGCAGATACCTATGACCTCTGGGGCCAGTTGGTGCAAGCATAGTCAAAATTTCGTGAGTTCTCTGGCAAATTTAAGGTATTGCCATAAAACACCCAGCTTTGTCAGGCTTTTCTGTGGGACCGAAAGATTGTCCCATGGCCCCGAAAGATTGTTCATTGCTACCTCAGGCATGACTCTTTAAACTAGTCGCTAAGGTAAGAGCTGCACTCTCATTGATTAAGTTTTTACCTGGAATTGAACTGAAGTCAATAATTCGAGCCATTTTTGACATGAACTGTAGGTCCCTTGCTGTGAAGAAACATCGCTAGGTAATCTGCACCAGGAGTTACGACATCGCTTTTGAATAGGCCGTGCCCTCTATCTGGGCCAAGGGCGCTTCCGGCACTTCCCCCAATTCAAACCCAAGAATGACGACCTCAAACGGGTTGTTATCAAAAAAATGACTAAATCACAGGAGGAACTTGTTTATGAATCCGAATAATTCGGGAAGACCAACTAATTCAGCATATCGTCCCCACGGTGGCGTGCGTGGGGCGGAATTTCCGCCTAGATCCTCCCTCTTTGAAGGACGATTCGGACGAATGTTCCGTACCTTACCTGCTGCCCGCTTCTCCGTTGGCGCTCTCCAGGCTCTCGCCAAAATCGGAAATATGACGGCAGAGCATGAAGACCAGCCCACCTCAGAAGACGAGATTGACAACGAGGAGAACACTGGAACCCCAGATAATCCTGGGATTGCCGCTGGGTACACCTACCTCGGACAGTTTATCGACCACGACTTGACCTTCGATCCTGCCAGTAGCCTTCAGTCCAAAAATGACCCTGAGGCTCTGGTCGACTTCCGTACACCGCGATTTGACCTCGATTGCGTCTACGGACGAGGTCCAGATGATCAGCCCTACCTTTACGCAGACGACGGCCTGCATATGCATTTAGGGCGCAAAGTTACAGGAAGCAGTTTTGACCCAAACACCCGAGATGTCCCACGCAACACTCCCAATCCAGGAGAGCCTGCGCGTGCCCTTATCGGTGACCCGCGCAACGACGAGAACACGATCGTCTCGCAGCTTCAGGCGACCATGCTGCGCTTTCATAACCGAGTCGCCGACTTTCTTACCCAACCCGATGGCCAGACACCTAAATTTGAAGATGTCCAACAGGTGGTGCGTTGGCACTATCAGTGGATAGTGCTCCATGACTTCCTTCCCACCATCATTGGCAAGGAAACACTGTATGATGTCCTGCCGCAGCTCAAGCCTGAGGTTCAGCACATCTCACACTTCACGCCGCACCTAAAGTTCTACAAGTGGAATAAAGAGCCATTTATCCCCGTCGAGTTCTCGGTTGCTGCCTATCGATTCGGACACTCTATGGTTCGCCCGATCTATCGTCTGAATACCACCCTTAAGGAACGCCAGGTCATCTTCCCCGATCCAAACGGGGATCTCACGAACAGCCTGACCGGCTTCCGAGCCTTTCCAGAGGACCGAGCCGTTGACTGGACCCTGTTTTTCCCTATTGAAGATCGACCGGCCACCGGGAAAACCCGCGTTCAGGCCTCCTACAAAATCGACTCTTCCTTGGTAAATCCGCTCGGCACCCTTCCTCCCAGCGTGGCAAAAGACATACCGTCGCTGGCAGAGCGTAACTTGCGGCGCAGTCTGACCATGGAGCTACCCTCTGGACAGGCGGTGGCATGCCTCATGGGCTTGCCAATTATTCCTGATGACCAACTATTGGTTGGAAAGGCGAACGCAGACGATGCGGCAAAGAACACCCGACTGATCGACATTTCTACGGAGTTCCGTAACAATGCCCCGCTCTGGTATTACATCCTAGCGGAGGCACAGCAAGCCGTACAGCATGCCGCCCAAAAGCTCCCAAAAAATCCTAGTGAACCAGACAAAGCAGCCGTTAACACAATTCCTACACGGCTTGGCCCCGTGGGCGGTCGGATTGTGGGTGAAGTTTTCGTCGGACTCATGTTCGGAGACAGCCACTCCTATCTGCGGCAGTACCCTAATTGGCAGCCCATCCCAGCATTCTGTCGCAATGGTCATTTCGGTATAGCGGAGCTGATTTTACAGGCCAAACAGTGGATCTAAGGGAACTTCTCTCTTGAACAAGAGGCGGAGTTTCATAAGTAACGATGCTCCGTCTATTGCCATTTAAGCGAAAATTCTAAAGACCCCAAACCTGTGTGGATAGATTCATTGCTGCACGAAGGACTAGATAGGTCAGAATATTACCCATACCCCATACGGAAAGGGCGTACAAGGGAATTGTCTGTGATCGATCATCTAAGTTCTAGCGACCTCTCCGCAGCCGAATATCTGATGAGAGAAGAGGATAGTCTCATCCGGCATGAGTACAGGCGAGGAAACGTCTACGTCATGGCAGAAGAAAGCGATCATCATACGCTGATTGCGGGCAACTTAGCTGTGTTCTTGAAAAATCATCTGCGCAAGAGCAAATACCATTCTTATATATCGGATACCAAGGTATATATCGAAGCGGTTAACAGCTATTATTATCCTGATCTAGTAGTCAGTTGTGATGTGCTAGATAGGGCATTTGATGACTTCTTGCGCTATCCCTGTCTAGTAGTGGAAGTGCTATCTCCCGAAACAGAAGCTTTTGACCGAGGAGACAAGTTCACTGATTATCGAACTTTAGAATCACTCCAAGAATATGTTCTGATCAGTCAAAACCAGATGAGTGTGGAATGTTTCCGTCGCACACCAGAGGGTGAATGGGTACTTTATTCCTATGGCGAAGCTGACAGGATTCAGTTAGTTAGTGTAAATTTTCAATGTGCCGTGACAGAAGTATATAAAAATGTAGACTTATCCCCTGTTGTTCAGTCTTGATTCCATCAGGCAGCCGATGTCAGACCCAAAAGAACTTATGCTTACCTGGCATGTTTACATCGTTAGATGTTCGGATAATACGCTCTATACCGGAGTTACTAAAGATTTAGAGAGGAGAATCAACGAGCATAATGCAGATGACCGATTAGGAGCTCGATACACCAAATCAAGAAGACCTGTCACTCTAAGGTATGAAGAGATTTCTGAAAGTCGATCTGCAGCTTCTAAGAGGGAAGGGGAAATTAAGCGGCTTACGAAGAAGCAAAAAGAATCCTTGATTGCCGAATATACACCTTCCCTGAATTGCGTGAATTCTACAATTAAGGTTGTTAATTCGTTAAACAGGCTATTTTGCCCTAACGGTCTGTAGAGACACCTGTCGCGTTTCTACGGGATCCCGATAATCATGGTCATTGTGGATTTAAATCGATTACCGAATACATCGAATCGACCCTATTTTATGAATGGAAAATTATAGCCATCAATGGGATACTACCGCAACGATTTTCGTGCTAAAGAACTAACCCAATCCACCAAAAAAGTCAGGATAATCAAGCATCCAAGCGTGGCGACTATGCCCTGCGTGTCGAAACTGCTCAATTGTTCTGTCAGTAAATGACCCAGTCCTCCAGCCCCGACTAGCCCAACTACGACTGTTTCCCGAATACAGACTTCCCAGCGATAGAGGATATAAGCCAGAGACCGGGGCATGGTTAAGGGCAGCACGCCATAGAGAAAGATGGAGGACGCAGGAGCACCTTTCGCTTTCAGGGCTTCCAAAGGCCGCTGGTCCAAATTTTCCACACCCTCTGCCATGAGTCGGCCCAGAATACCCAGATTGTGCAAGCCCAAAGCTAGCGCTCCCGGCAGAATACCCGGAAAGATTACAAACAGAAAGACCAAAGCCCAAATAGGCGGTGGGATAGCCCGAAAAATCAGCAAGACGGCCCGTGTAAGG
>CASBPW010000314.1 GCA_949127685.1 Candidatus Sivonenia alaskensis PMM_0068
ATCGGGCAAAAAACGGTCACTGATATATCGATTGGAGAGTACGGCTGCTGCTACTAAAGCTCCATCAGCAATGCGGACTCCATGATGGACGGCGTAGCGTTCTTTCAGACCCCGCAGAATCGAAATTGTGTCTTCTACGGAGGGCTGGTCCACATAAATCTGTTGGAATCTACGCTCTAAAGCAGCATCTTTTTCGATGTACTTGCGATATTCATCTAGGGTGGTTGCTCCAATACAGCGCAATTCACCACGGGCCAGCATCGGCTTCAGTAAATTGCTCGCATCCATCGCTCCTTGGGTAGCCCCGGCACCGACTACGGTATGAATTTCATCGATAAAAAGTACAATCTGACCTTCAGACTCTATAACCTCTTTCAGAACTGCTTTGAGGCGCTCTTCAAACTCACCACGATATTTCGCTCCGGCAATCAGAGCTCCCATATCCAAAGTGATCAAAGTCCTATCCCGTAAGGATTCTGGCACATCTCCATCAATAATACGCTGGGCTAATCCTTCTGCGATAGCGGTCTTGCCAACCCCTGGCTCTCCAATTAAAACTGGGTTGTTTTTTGTCCTGCGAGAAAGTATTTGAATGGTCCGACGAATTTCATCATCTCGACCAATGACTGGATCCAATTTGCCTTGACGAGCCAGTTGCGTTAGATCCCGTCCATACTTTTCTAAAGATTCGTATTTGCCTTCTGGCGACTGGTCCGTCACTTTTTGAGTCCCGCGAATTTGTTTGATAACTTGTTCCAGTTTGGATTCATCTAATTTGAACTCTTGCTTGAGCACTTTCCCTATGCGGTCATCTTTTGCGTAAGCCAGTACTAAATGTTCGATAGAAATATAGTCATCGCCCCACTTTTTGCGCTGGTCTTCTGCGCGGTCCAGGAGGCTATCTAGGCTCCTCCCTAAATATACAGATCCATCCGTCTTAGATAGTTTGGGTTGACGATTGATAAACTCCTCAATGCGATTGAGGAGCTTTTTGGTATCTATCCCCGCCTTTGTGAAAATGCTAGTAGCAAGACCATCTTTCTCTAGAAGTGCTTTTAATAAGTGTTCTGTTTCAAGGTTCTGCTGTTTTGCTTTTTTAGCGACTTCGCTGGTATCAGCAATCGCTTCCCAGGCTTTTTCTGTAAATTGATTGGGATTAGTAGGTTGCATAAAGTATGTACCCTCTTTGCACAGAAACAATGGTAAGACGTCTATTTCCTATAATAATGTCTATTTCGCTTCTCTCCATCCTAGAAATAGTAAATTACCCTAGCCAAGGATCATCGGGCTTGGCCAGAGTAAATTTCAGTTGACAGAGTCCCCCGATAATGAAATTATGTTTATTCACGCGGGTGTAGCTCAGTGGTAGAGCGTCACCTTGCCAAGGTGAATGTCGTGGGTTCGAATCCCATCACCCGCTCCATTGTAAAAGTCGCTCTCAGGGCGGCTTTTTGTTTGTTTAGCAGGGGATGTTCATACCCTCTGGGAGCTTCCCCCGAAAAAGTGGGTATTAAACTAGCTTGCCACAAAAAAAGCGGCCTTGTGACCGCCTTTTCTATGAGTCTTAGTTTCTAAGCTAACAAGGCTTTAGCCGTCTTGCAGACGTTATCTACCGTGAAGCCAAACTCTTCCATACACTTAGGACCAGGCGCAGAAGCACCGAAGGATTCAATACTGACATGAGCCTTGGCGTAGCGCTGCCAACCAAAGTTAGTAGCCGCTTCTACGGACACTCGAGCGGTAACAGCAGGAGGTAGTACGGAGTCTTTGTACGCTTGAGACTGCTCTTCGAACAATTCCCAACAAGGCATAGACACAACCCGAACTTTCTTTCCTTCAGCACTCAGTTTTTTCGCAGCATCGACGGCGAGAGAGACTTCAGAACCCGTAGCAATCAGAATCAGTTCGGGGGTTCCTTTACTATCTACGAGCGTGTAAGCACCCTTAGCGACAGCATCAATGGAAGAACCTTCCAAGTTGGGGAGATTCTGACGGGTAAGGATCAAAGACGTGGGCATATCGCGACGTTCAATCGCCACTTTCCAAGCACCAGAGGTCTCATTTCCATCAGCAGGACGAATCACCAGCATGCCAGGCATAACCCGCAAGGAAGCAATCGTTTCTACGGGCTGGTGCGTAGGACCATCTTCTCCCAAAGCAATCGAGTCATGGGTAAGGATATAAGGAACTCCAATGCCTGCCAAGGAAGAAATCCGCATAGAGCCGCGCATATAGTCAGCAAAGACCAAGAAGGTTGCACCGTAAGGAATGACCCCTTTGTGGAGCACCATGCCATTGAGGATAGAGGCCATACCATGCTCACGGACTCCATAGCGAAGGTTACGTCCTTCATAGGAAGACTTCTGGTAATCAGGAAGCCCCTTGAGGTAGGTCATGTTGGAGTGAGCTAGGTCAGCAGACCCTCCCATGAGTTCTGGCATCACTTTAGCCAAAGCATTGAGCACGATGCCGGAGTAATTACGGGTGGAGTTGCCTTTATCGGCTGCGGTATAGGAAGGTAGGGCTTTCTCCCAATCCTTAGGCAAGGTGGTGGAAGTAAAACGCTCATATTCTGCAGCGAGTTCTGGATATTCAGCTTTGTAGCGAGCAAAAAGATCATTCCAAGCCGTTTCTGCTTCTTGACCTTTCTCTACGCATTTACGGAACTCAGCCAAAGCCTCGTCAGGTACATGGAACTTAGGTTCAACAGGCCAACCCAAGTTTTCTTTGGTTAGCTTGACTTCATCTTCACCGAGTGCAGCACCGTGAACTCCTTCGGTACCTTGCTTGTTAGGAGAACCATAGCCAATGGTGGTGCGGATCTTGATCATGCTGGGCTTATCGGTAACAGCTTTAGCCGCGGTGATCGCTTTCTCGATAGCCGCCAAATCACTGTTGCCATTGCTGACGATTTGCACATGCCAGCCATAGGCTTCATAACGCTTAGCCACATCTTCGGTGAAGGCCAATTCGGTAGAACCATCAATGGAGATATGGTTATCGTCATAGAGCATGATCAGCTTGCCAAGCCCTAAGTGACCAGCCAAGGAAGCAGCTTCAGAAGCTACCCCTTCCATATTGCAGCCATCACCCAAGATCACATAGGTGTAGTGGTCAACAATAGGGAATCCAGGCTTGTTGAAGCGAGCGGCCAAATGGGCTTCTACCATGGCCATCCCGACTGCGTTACCGACCCCTTGTCCCAGAGGTCCCGTGGTGGTTTCAATCCCATCGGTCAAGAAGTTTTCTGGGTGGCCTGGAGTCCTGGAGTCCCACTGGCGGAATT
This sequence comes from Candidatus Sivonenia alaskensis PMM_0068, assembly GCA_949127685.1. Lineage (GTDB taxonomy): Bacteria > Cyanobacteriota > Cyanobacteriia > Gloeobacterales > PMM-0068 > Sivonenia > Sivonenia alaskensis. The sequence goes on from CASBPW010000314.1 coordinate 3,287, forward strand.
GTTGCAGCTGTTCCAGCGGCAAACCATAACCAGTCAGATACAACAGAGAATACAAGAGCATCGAACCGTGGCCGGCTGACAGCACAAAGCGGTCCCGGTCTACCCAGGTATGATGCTTGGGATTGTGCTTCAAGAATTTGGTCCAGAGGACATAGGCCATAGGCGCGCAGCCCATCGGGAGACCAGGGTGCCCGGAATTGGCCTTTTGAACTGCATCAACGGACAGAAAGCGGATGGAGTTGATGCACAGTTCATCTAGACGAGTCATTTTGCGTTCGAGGGTTCCAGTCATGCGGAGTTCCTTATCCTAAGTGAGAGACGGGGACAGTCGGGGCGGACTATTTTTTTGCGCCAACAGGAGTTGGGCTTGTCAGGGCTTCATAAATAGCCCGAAGCTTGAGGCCCATGAGCACCTGGAAGAATCCAGTACCATCATTAGAACCTGGATAGTCCGTATGCTTCAGCAACAGAGAAGACAACTCGCCATACTCTTTTTCTGAAGTGTTCAGCAATTTCTCCTCTACATTGGGAGCATCTGCCGGTACAAACTCCCCATCAATGGATAAATAGGAAGCAGGAGCGCCATAATAGTCCGTGCGCCCATAGCAGAAGGTGATTTCAGGGTGGGAATTGGGGAATTTAGGCCGCCAGCATAGATCAGAAATGGCCGGATCAAAAATATAGGCGGGTTCATAGAAAGGAATGCCATCCTTCTGGATCATGCGCGCCTTGACAACTTTGTTACCACCCTCTTTTTCCGGCAAGTCACTGGGCAAAATTTCTAGGATGACGTCCGCAAATTTCTTTTGAGGATCAATATAAGCTTCAAAGTCAGGCTTACGGGAGTTGATAGCGAGCATTAC
>CASBPW010000315.1 GCA_949127685.1 Candidatus Sivonenia alaskensis PMM_0068
ACCCCAATCAACGTAAATAGGGCCAGGGTGGGGAGGGGATAACTCAGAAGGATTCACAGGGCACCCAACAATAGGCCATTAAAGATCCCAACCTTGAGAAAAGCCTTACCCTTCTCCGGTTCCTGATTATAGAACTGGCCAACCCCAGGAATTAAGGACAACAAAGCAGCCCGCTCAGGGCTTTTTTCCTGTATCGGAGGAGGAGTATAGGGCTGTAAAAGTTCTTCATCACTTCCTCCCCAACTAGGCGAGAATCGACGAGCTTCCCGACTGGCCTTAAAACTCCACCAAGCTAGCCAAAGGATAAAGCTGAACAAACTAAAAGTTGCCAAGGGACTATTCTGAAAAGCCAGAAAATCATAGAATCCATGGGCAACGACGGCCCACCACAGGGCAGTGAATCCCCATCCAGGACTGAGCTTGGTTTTTCCAAGATAATAGCCTAGGACAATCCCCAAGAGGCCATGCATCGGAACTGCTGTGAACGCACGCACAATGGCTGTGTCAATTCCACCATTGAGCACATAGATAATATTCTCCGTCGCCCCAAAGCCCAGCCCCACCGCTGCGCCATAGAGAATGCCGTCGTAGCGCTCTTTAAAGCTGTCAAGATGCCAGAGCCCCAAACGCATAAGCAAAAACTTGGCACCCTCTTCCGCGAGTCCGACCCCAATCAACGTAAATAGGGCCAGGGTTCCCAAATTGCTGATGGCCCAGGGTTTAACGGTTAGCAGTTGCTCAATAGCCAAGGCCAGGAGTGCGGCACCAACCCCCATCAGCAACGCCAGGGCAATCGTCCACAGGGGCCGAGGAACAAGCAACCGCTTTTTATGCTCAAGACGGACTGAGACCACAGCCAAAAAAATCAGGGCCGGGGCAACAGCAGCAGCTATTAGAACAGGGTCTGGAGTCATGCGTGAGGAGACTCTACTACGCTATCCCTACTCTAATCAATAATGCGAAAATGCCAAAATACCTACATTGAGCAGACTGTAAATATTGGTGCTCATTTTTCAACGTCCCAGAGCTTTGAGAAGACGATTACCTGCTTGCCAGGCTGTTTTTAAAAAACTCTGTCTATTTGCTGCCGTATACAGGTCCCCACTAAGTTCTTCAGCGGTAGGCCGTGTTCCCCTCTCGCGCACTAAGTTATAACCTTCCGCCTCATTTGCATTCTCCTTCCAGACCTGCCAGTTCGAAGGATAACTACGGTAGAGTGCTCCTCCCTCCACAGGCTGGAGATAAAACACAGGCTCCAGCGTGCTCAAAAAACGGCTCCTGAGCTGTCTGCCCACCAAACCGATACCGACAGCCCCCGCTTCTCCTAAACGAGAGTTGAGGATGATATAAGGCCGTTTTCCACAGGCGTCCGCAAGCTTCTCTAGGGCCTCAACCTCAACCATGCTGATTTCCACCAAGAGAACTGCCCCATAGGCGTCGAAATCAGCGATGCGTTGGTTAATACCCTGAATAGGATAACTAACTGCTCCCAAGCGTTGACGGGCCAAAGCAGCGGCCCCAGCATCCGGATAGAGCACTAGAGGGGGCCGCTCTGGGTCGTCCGCTAAGCGGTCCGCCACATAGGTGACGACATCCAGAATATCCAGACCCGGAGAGCGCAACACAACTTCTTGACGAAACTTGCCCGCCAGGCTAGCTTGCCGGATACCCCGGACACAGTCTTCCAGGGCTTCGTTGTAGGTATTTGGGAGCTCGCTCATGGGGGAGAGTAGACTCAGAAAGGCTTAAGACAATCCCTTGGCTAGATGGTCAAAGTATTTTCCCATCTCCTGTGCCGCCGCAGGTTCAACCCGATTGGCTACCGCTGCTTTTAAAGCATTGATGGAACCCACGGTCTCAGCCAAAGGAACACCGAGGGACTGGTACATCGGTTTCAAGCCCTTCAAAACCCAGCTATCCAGAAGAGTTGTATCTCCGGCAACCATGGCATAGGTGGCATAACGCAGAAAGTAACTCATATCCCGAATACAGGATGCATAGCGGCGAGTATAGTACATATTTCCACCAGGCTTGGTGGTAGCCGTATATAAGAGTGCTTTGGCTGTAGCCTCTTTCAGGATGGCACTAGCTTCACTCTCGATAATGCTAGCAGCACGGATTCTGAGCGTTCCCGTACTGAAATACGCTTTCATTTTGTCAATAGCCGCATTATCGAGATACTTCCCCTTGGTATCGTATTCGTTGATGATGGTCGTAATAGTATCCTTCACGAACAGTTTCTCCTTACATCAGGGTTTTGGCACTGGGCAGCATTGTACAGTGGTAGCCACAAGCCTATAAAAATCGTTACCTTTTTTAATTCATCAGTTAATCGCCAAACTGACGAAGGCCTGTCCATCGATGACTATAGGTGCGGCATTCGCAGGAAGTGCTGCCTGAACTGTTTCAGGCAAAGCAGTCATCCGAATTTGAGCAGCCTTCAAAGCTTTAGCCAGATCCGCTTGAAACGCTTGGGGCTCCATATCTAATTCAGCCCGCAGCACCTTAAGCGAAACGTAGGGGTAACCAAACTCTTCTTTGTGGGGTTCTACCGCAGCTTGGAGCTTGGTGATGAAATTGGGTTTAGCCATAGTTAGAGTGGGGACAGCGTAAAGACTGCCCCCACTCTAACGCAATGCTCCTTTAACTCATCAATAAACACGCAAGAAACACTATAAGGAGGGTGTCCCTATAGCGACACGCTTCCCATCCCCCATCACCGAACGAAAGACCTCATCCACCACCGTCTGACTGAGCTGTTCTGCCGCCCAAACAATACTGTCAAGCACCTGTGCGCCTCGCCTCACTTCCGTTCCATGACCAATGCAGCTATAGCCCATCACCACCGCTCCGGCATGGATATGGCAATTTTCTCCGATCAGGGCATTGCGGGAAACAATAGCGCCTGGCTCAATGATCGTATTCTTGCCAATCCGTTCTTTCACATTGGCATGGGTCAACAGGTCCCAATGGGTGTACAGGTATTGCGCTAAGGTTCCGACATCGGACCAATAGGCTTCTGTTTTCATCGCGTAGACTGGAGCACCCTTCTGGACAAGCATCGGGAAGAGTTGATTGCCAAAGTCAAACATTTCCCCTTCGGGAATGTAATCCAATACTTCAGGCTCAAAGATATAAACTCCGGTATTTGCCATCCGGGATTGCTCTGTCCCTGAAGTCGGCTTTTCCTGGAAAGAAAGAATACGCCCGGAATCATTCGTAACCACAATCCCGAAGCGAGAAGGGTCTCCCACTTCTTTGGTGGCCATCGTTGCCACCGCCCCACTGGCCCGATGGAAGGCGAGAAGACTGCTCAAGTCTAGGTCTGTAACCAAATCACCAGAAATGACCGCAAAGGTACCGCTGCCTAAAAAGTCTGCCTGCTTACGAACTCCTCCAGCGGTTCCCAACAAATTATCTTCCCAAGAGTACTGGAGATTCACATTCCAGGCGCTTCCATCGCCAAAAGCGCGCTCAATCTTCTCCCCCTTGTAGTGGAGGTTCGCGACCAAGTCGGTAAATCCGTGGCGACGGCACAAATTCATCACCCCTCCCATGACTGGCTGATTCAACACTGGGACTAGTGGTTTGGGGATTTCATCGGTAAAAGGACGTAAACGCGTTCCTTTACCTGCGGCCAGTAAAAAAGCTTTCATGTATAGCGTTCACTCCTGAATTAAGGGCAGCACCGTAATAAGCCTTCACACTTGGCGTATCTAGGAACTCTAGAGCCTAGAATTTTTGTTGTAGGTATCGTGAGAGACATTTTGATGAGTGAATATACTGAGCACCGAATGAATTCGCAAGTGTTCTAATTTGTGTTCTCCAGTTTTAACAGAGATGGACTAAAATTCCGTCTGTCTATAGAGGTATGGGACTTTTGACAAAGAAGTACCCAGGCTGATTTAGCTGTGCTGTTAGAAAAGCGTGAAATCACGTCAATAGGTTCAGAGAAGTTCAACCAGTACTTCATTGGAAAAAAGAAATCCAGTGGGGACCGTCAGACAAAGCCGCTGCTCCCCTGTTATTTCCATCCAGCCTCGTTGAATGAAGCCTTTACATTGACTGAGAACCCTTACCACAGAATCTCCCCCAAAAGTTTTTTCCAGTTGCTCTAGAGATATCCCCTGGACAAGACGTAATCCAAGCATGAGAGTTTCTGCCAATTGATCTTCTATAGAGGTGGGAGCTTTTTCGGGAAAAGTATCTTGCGCAACAAAGTTGAAATAATCCACTAATTTCCGAGGGCGGGTAACTCGCTGCTGCCTTACATAGCCTGTCGCTCCCAACCCTAGTCCGTAATAGCTTTCATTCTTCCAGTAGACCTGGTTGTGCTGGGAAGCATAGCCGGGTTGAGCAAAGTTAGAAATTTCGTAGAGGGTATAACCTCGACTCGGAAAAAACTGAAGCATCTCACAATACATTGCTACGCTCTGGTCCTCTGAAGGTAGCGGTGTGGTACCCGGTTGGTAGTCTCGTTCAAAAGGCGTGCCTTCTTCCAAGATCAAGTCATAGGCTGAAATATGCTGGGGTTCTAAATCCAAAGCAGCCTGCATGGAAGCATGCCAATGCTCCATAGTCTGGTGCGGCAAGCCAAAAATAAGATCCACACTAAAATTTTGGAAATCTGTCCGCTTAATAGCCTCTACCGCTTCATAGACTTCCTGAACGCCATGGGAACGACCACACCGAGCCAAGAGTTCTTCTTGAAAAGCTTGAACTCCGAGGCTGATGCGGTTGACGCCAGCTTGACGATAACCGCGCAAGGTTTCCAAGCTAACAGTGCCTGGATTACATTCCATGGTCACTTCAGCCGCCGCCTTGATCCCAAAACGCTTTTCCAAGGCGGTCATGACCCGGTTGACTTGTTCCGCAGTCAAGAGAGAAGGCGTGCCTCCGCCAAAATAGACAGTTTCAAGCCCCTGATCGGCGGTGGGTGTAAACTTGATTTCTTGGATCAGAGCTTGGACATACTGCTCAATCAAGGCAGAGGTGCCCAGTCCGGTAGCGAAGTCACAGTAGCGGCAACGGGTTTTGCAAAAAGGAATATGAAGATAAAGGCTGGCAGGAAGAGAATCTAGCTGACTTAAGTGCAGTATATCCCGCTCGCTGTCTGTATCAAAAGCTATACTTCTAGTAATAGTTTTATCTCCTTTTCACCTATTGTTGCCCCTCAGTACTTCAATTATGCTCAATGCACTGATCATTCTCATATTCGTGGCGGCAGGGGCAGTAACAGGATTTGTTGGTGTGGAACTTATACCCCGGCAATGGCTTGGTGGCGCTGAGCTGATTGGAGCCCGCTGGGTGGCGCTGGGGATTTGCTCTCTGATATCCCTCCCCCTAGGCGTATTGGTCAGTAGTACCTACCGTCGGCTCGAGCAAAACATTCGAGAAATGCCCACCGATTCTCTGATATCGCGCTCTGTAGGCTTAGTAGGAGGACTGATCATTGCTAACCTACTCCTCGGTCCTGTATTTCTACTACCCTTTCCCACCCAGTTGGACTTTGTAAAATGGTTGGCGTCCCTTTTAGCGAGTTTGCTGATTGGCTATTTGGGGATGACTTTAGCCGATAGCCATGGTCGGGGCTTACTCAAGCGTTTTAATTTCCCGGTCCGTACCCTCAATGCCAATGGCGAAGAAGAAGCGGCCAGCTTTTTTCGCCAAAGTTATGTCCTTGGCAAGATTCTGGATACCAGCGTCATCATCGATGGTCGAATCGAACAACTAATGTCTACAGGCTTCCTCGAAGGTCCAGTCGTCGTTCCTTGTTTTGTCCTAGAGGAATTGCAGCTTATTTCAGACAGTTCAGATGATGAGAAGAGAGCGAAGGGACGTCGAGGCTTGGATATACTCAACCAGCTCCAAACGGCCTACCCTGACCGCCTTGTCCTGCATGATTTGGATTATCCTAAGCTCACCACCGTAGATGCCAAGCTGATTCGCCTTGCCCAGGACGGGGAAGCGGCGCTGGTTACCAATGACTTCAACCTCAATAAAGTGGCCAGTCTCCAAGGAGTGGCCGTATTGAATATCAATGAGCTTTCCAAGTCTTTGTTGGCTAGACATATCCCCGGAGATCTTCTCCAAGTAAGAATCCTCAAGGAAGGCAAGGAAGCCCATCAAGGGGTAGCCTATCTAGAAGACGGGACGATGGTAGTCATCGAGGAAGGAAGAGAGCATATTGGTGAACAGGTGGATGTGATCGTCACCAGTGCCCTCCA
>CASBPW010000316.1 GCA_949127685.1 Candidatus Sivonenia alaskensis PMM_0068
CCTCAAGGGTTTGAAGGACATGGTGTAAGCAACTGGTTTGCCTCCGTACCTGGGTAGGAAGCGAGGGTTGCTTCCGGCCCATACGGCCTTGATTCATGCCGCCCATTCCAGGCATACCGCCTCCCATGCCAGGCATTCCACCCATACCAGGCATGCCACCAAAACCACCTCGTCCCATTTGCTGCATCATGCCCCGCATCTGTTGGAATTGGTTGATCATTTGGCCCACCTCTTGGACAGAGTGACCACACCCTTTGGCAATACGGCGTTTGCGCGAGAGATCGATCAAGTCTGGATTGCGACGCTCTTTTGCAGTCATCGAGCCAATCATGGCCTCTGTGCGTTTGAGCTGCAGTTCGCCCTGTTCGATTTGCGCATCGCTGATTTTCCCGCCAACGCCAGGTAGTAGTTTGAGGATGCCACTGAAGGAGCCCATTTTCTTAATCATCCGCATCTGTTTGACAAAGTCTTCCAGGTTGAAGGATGCGTTGAGGATTTTGTCTTCTAGCTTGCTGGCATCGGCAAAGTCGATTTCTTCTTGCGCTTTTTCGACCAGGGTCATTAGGTCGCCGCCGCCCAGAATACGAGAGGCCATCCGTTCGGGATAGAAAGGTTGCAAGGCTTCTACTTTTTCGCCAACGCCAATGAATTTGATCGGTTGACCGGAAACCTGACGGATAGAGAGGGCTGCTCCGCCACGGGTATCTCCATCCATCTTCGTGAGAACAGCTCCGGTGATGCCAACCCGTTCATGGAAGACGCGGGTTAGGTTCGCGGCTTCCTGTCCGGTCATCGCATCAACGACCAAGAGGACTTCATGGGGCTGAGCCAGCTCTTTAATGTTCACCAGCTCTTGCATCATGTCTTCATCGATTTGTAGACGACCCGCCGTATCGATGATGATGGTGTCTACTTTCTCCTGCCGACCATAGGCAATCGCTTCCCGAGCAATATCCACAGGATTGGTGTCTGCGCTTTTCTCAAAGATGGGAACTTGGATTTGCTTGGCTAAAGTCCGCAACTGGTCTATAGCGGCTGGACGATAGACATCACAGGCCACTAAGAGGGCGCGTCTATTTTCTTTGCGGAGGAAAAGGGCTAATTTAGCCGCAGCGGTGGTTTTTCCCGTTCCTTGCAAACCCGCCATCAGAATGATGCTCGGTCCACTCTCCGCACGGTTTAGGGGCACATTGGCTTGTCCCATGAGGTCGCGAAGTTCGTCGTACACGATGTTGGCGAACTGTTGACCAGGAGAAAGGGTGAGCAGGACTTCGCTGCCCAGAGCCTTTTCCTGGATGTGTTCGATAAAGTCTTTGACTACTTGCAGGTTGACGTCTGCATCCAGCAGAGAGCGCCGTACCAGCCTCAGGGTCTCTTCAATATTTTTTTCTGTAAGTTTGTCTTCACCCTTCAGTTTCTTGAAGGCACTTTCTAATTTCTCACTCAGAGCATCGAACATAAGCGTATACAGGTTTGGAGTGTGGCTTTATCCCAGGATAGCGGAGCAACTCCCAAAAAACCCAGATAAAGTTTGGATTGTGGGTATGAATTGGTCTGTGTTCTGCTCTGAGTTCCCTACGCCTAAATTTCAGGCAAGACTCAGGCTGCGGACATGTGAAAATGAGGCGCGAGACTTAATAATTTACAATGATTTACCATGACCCAACAGACCATCCCAGCCCACGGCGGCACGTTGATCCAGCGCATTATGACCCCAGAAATGCGGACAGAATATCAGGCAAGGGTCGATAAACTCAAGTGCATTGCCATTGATGAGCGGACGGCTTCCGACCTGGAGATGATCGCCATCGGTGGGTTTTCGCCGCTGGTTGGTTTCATGAACGAAGCCGACTATGGGTCTGTGGTGGAGCAAATGCATCTTCAAAATGGTTTGGCTTGGTCCATCCCGATTACTCTTTCTGTGGCCCAAGAAGTAGCAGATAGACTCCACATTGGCGAAACTATCGGATTACAAGACTCCCAGGGCAGGCTTTTGGGAATTCTCAACCTGGAAGAAAAGTATACCTACGATGCTCGCAAGGAAGCGGAGCATGTCTATCGAACTACAGATGAGGCGCATCCTGGTGTGAACGTAGTCTACAACCAAGGTCCGGTGAACCTATCCGGTCCGGTCTGGCTGGTAGAACGTCATCCCCATCCTCTATTCGGAACCTACCAACTAGACCCCACAGAATCTCGGGCACGCTTTCTCTCTTTAGGATGGAAAACCGTAGTCGGTTTTCAGACCAGAAATCCGGTCCATCGGGCCCATGAGTACATCCAAAAATGTGCCCTAGAAATCGTAGATGGTCTTTTTCTCCATCCTTTAGTGGGAGCCACCAAAAGTGATGATATCCCCGCTGATGTAAGGATGCGCTGCTACGAAGTTCTTTTGGAGAATTACTTCCCAAAAAATCGCGTGGTTTTGGCGATTAACCCAGCGGCTATGCGTTATGCTGGCCCCCGCGAAGCAATTTTCCATGCCCTTGTCCGCAAAAACTATGGTTGTACTCACTTCATTGTCGGACGTGACCATGCCGGGGTAGGCGATTACTACGGCACCTATGAGGCTCAAGAAATTTTCGATGAATTCGAACCGGAAGAATTGGGCATTGTGCCGATGAAGTTTGAACATGCCTTCTATTGTCTGAAAACCCAAAGTATGGCGACAGAAAAAACCAGTCCTTCTTCCCCCGCAGAGCGTGTGCATTTATCCGGTACCAAAGTACGGGAACTCCTGCGTCGTGGCGAAACTCCCCCTCCAGAATTTTCCCGTCCGGAAGTTGCTCAAATTTTGATTAATGCCATGCGGGAGCAGGCGAACGTCTAGTGGGGTCTAGCCAGTAGAGTTAATACATACGGATAGCTCAGCGGGGAAATGTCATGTTGAGTCAATCACCAAACCGCATCACCAGTCCGCCTTGGTGGCAACTCATGAATTGGATTGCCGATCCGCTTGGATTTCAGGATAGATACAGCCAAAAGTATGGAGATATCTTTACCATGCGGCTGAGCGGACTCGGATCTCTTGTGGTCATTGCCAATCCACAAGCAATTCAGGAAATCTTCAGCCAAGATTCCAAGTTTGATGCGGGGCGCGGGAATGCACTAGCAGAACCGCTATTCGGGCAAAATTCTCTGATGTTAATGGACGGTGATCGTCATCGGCGAGAACGAAAATTATTAATGCCTCCCTTTCATGGGGAAAGGCTAGAGACTTACGCCAAACAAATCTGCCTCATTGCTGAACAGGTTGCGAGTCAATGGCAAGTTGGTCAAACTTTTGTGGCTCGGACTGCCATGCAGAAGATTAGCCTAGAAGTGATTTTGCAGGTCGTCTTTGGCTTGAGCGAAGGGGAACGCTATCGGCAGCTTAAACCCCTACTTACGGATTGGATCAATATGACCGATTCTCCCCTCCGGTCCAGCATGCTATTTATGCGGTTTTTACAACAAGATTGGGGGGCGTGGACTCCTTGGGGGCGAATGAAACAGCTACAACGCCAGGTTCATGGCTTGCTCCAGGCAGAAATTGAGGAGAGAAGAACGAAGGGAAACAAGGAGGGTGCCGATGTCCTGAGCCTGATGATGGCAGCGCGGGATGAACACGGGCAAGCAATGACCGACGAGGAATTAAGAGATGAACTGATCACGATTTTATTTGCCGGGCATGAAACCACTGCAACAACAATCGCTTGGGCTTTCTATCAAATTCATCAACGGCTAGATGTCCGTGAAAAATTGCTGCAGGAACTGGACAGCTTAGGGGCAAATTCACCTCCTATGAAACATGCTCATCTCCCCTACTTAACAGCCGTGTGTCAAGAAACGCTGCGGATGTATCCAGTCATTCCTACAATTTTTCCACGCATCACCAAATCGCCCGTGAAGATTGCAGGATACTTGTTTGATGCTGAGACAACCTTACTGCCAAGTATGTATCTCGTGCATTATCGGGAAGACTTGTATCCTAAGGCTCAACAATTTGAGCCAGAACGTTTTCTTGAGCACCAGTATTCCCCTTCCGAATATTTTCCTTTTGGTGGTGGCAGTCGGCGATGTTTGGGATATGCCTTAGCTCAGTTAGAAATGAAACTAGTTCTTACAACGATTTTATCCAAGTATCAACTTGCCTTAGCAGAGGATAAACCGGTTAAACTGCAACGTCGTGGGTTTACTCTTGCTCCTTCAGGCGGGGTTAGGATGATGATGACTGGAAAACGATAATAGAAGCCATCTCCATAGTCAGCGGTCAGCTTTGCTGTCTAACTTATGCGGGCATCGGACCGATTGGCAACTTCTGGCTCTTAGTGCAGGGCAAAACCTGGATACACTTAACCTAAGCATGACTTGAGTCTTATGCCATCAATTAATATGATGCCCCTCTCTGCTAATGCGGAAAAGCCAGTATAATGTGAAGGAAATGAGCATAATTTAGGAATACAAACTATGTATTTCGGTCCCGGTTGGTGGTTGCTTGTCCCTGGCATGCTTTTGATGTTCTGGGCGCAGACACAGATCAAGTCAACCTATGGTCGTTACAGTCAAGTAGCCTCGTCTTTGGGCGTTACAGGGGCTCAGGCGGCGCGACAGATTCTAGACAACAATGGTCTCCGTGACATTGCCGTAGAAGCTGTTCCTGGTGAGCTCTCAGATCACTATGATCCCTCAGCCAAAACCGTTCGCCTCTCGGAGGGAAATTTTTATTCCACTTCAGTTGCGGCGGTGGCCGTTGCAGCTCATGAATGTGGTCATGCCCTCCAGGATGCCAAAGGCTACTGGCCCATGAATGTCCGAGCTGCTTTGGTGCCTGTGGCCAATATTGGTTCTTCCGTTGGACCGATGCTGGTCATGGCAGGAATTTTCTTCAGCAGTTTTTCCTTCCTGGTGAATATCGGTATTCTCTTGTTCGCGGCAGCATTCCTGTTTCATGTGGTTACCCTACCGGTGGAATTTGATGCTTCCAGTCGGGCTTTGAAACTAGTAGACGGTGAGATGTTGCAAGGAGAAGAAAACCAAGGTGCGAGAAAAGTTCTTACCGCAGCGGCTTGGACCTATGTAGCAACGACCCTCTATTCTCTACTTCAGCTCGGCCAGCTCTTGATGCTCCGGAATAACCGCTAGGCCCAGAGTGAAGAGCTTTAGCCGAATAGAACTATGGAGAGAGCATGGCCTAGTCATGCTCTTTTTCTATGAGGAGATGGCGCTCTGAAGAAACCAGCATGGTGCCTACCCCTTCGTCCGTGAAAATTTCCAGCAATAAAGAATGAAGTAGCCGACCGTCTAGGATATGAGCAGAACGCACTCCCTGGGCCAAGGCGCGGATACAACATTGAAGTTTGGGGATCATGCCTCCTCCGACAATCCCCGTCTCAATAAGATGACGGGCTTTATGCAAGTCAAGCTGTTGGATCAAAGAGTTTGGGTCATCCTTTTGCTGGAGCAACCCAGGCGTATCGGTGAGCAGAATCAGTTTTTCTGCTTCCAGCGCTGCAGCCAGTTCACCCGCAGCAGTGTCGGCATTGATGTTATAAGCCTGCCCTGTGCTATCAGAGGACACACTAGAAATGACGGGAATGTAGCCAGCCTTCAGCAAAGTATTAATCAGTTGCACATCAATAGAGGCTATATCCCCGACAAACCCAATCGCATCTTCAGTTTCTGCATAGCGACGGGCTTGAATCGTCCTGCCATCTCGACCACAGAGCCCAACCGCACGGCCGCCTGCCTGGTTAATCATCTCCACGATTTCTTTGTTAACCTTGCCAACGAGGACCATCTCCACCACTTCCATCGTGGCTGCATCCGTCACCCTGAGGCCATTGACAAACTGGGTAGGGATATTCAATCGACTCAGCCAGGAATTGATTTCTGGTCCGCCTCCATGCACAATCACAGGCTTAAGGCCTACCGTCGCCAAGAAGACCATATCCCGGATCACTTCCGTCCGCAGGTCTTCGCGGGCCATTGCAGCCCCACCATATTTGACCACTACGATTTGTCCTGAGAATTTTTGGATATAGGGAAGGGCTTCCGCCAGAACCTGGACACGGTCAGCAGCAGACAGTGGATGACTCATTAGGCGTTCCCCAGGCAGATCGATCTTAAGTAGTCTATTCTGCCGCGAATTGAACATACGGTAAATGTTGTATTTCCGTTTTTTTATCCTATGAACTGCGTGTATCTCCAGACTATACCTAGAAAGGCCACCATTTTTTGGGAGGTGATTTCTGCTTTGCAGGGGCTTTTTGGGGAAGGGGAGCGGAATTGCCCTTAGCTTTCTGTGCGGGCTGGGCGCTAGGCGATTTGGTTGCCGGTTGACTGATACCGAGTTGGGTACAGGCAATCTCATCCTTAGGATCTAATTGAAGCGCGTGCTGGAATTCTGCTTTCGCCATGCCAGGAAATCCCTGACTCAGATAGGCAAGTCCTAAATGAGAGTAATAATCAGATATGGAAGGAGCAAGACGGATAGCTTCTTTAAACGACCGGATAGCTTCTTTGAATTGGCGTTTCTCTAGGAGTTCTTTGCCCCGTTCAAAGTGTCTTTGGGACCAATTAGAGACATCCTTTGTAGTGTCTCCAGGAGTGACAGGGGCCGCAGGCACATTACTCACTTCAGAATGTGTGGATTTCGATACAGGATATTTTTCTAAAGGAATACTCAGAATTAAAAATCCCAAGTTCACTGTGCTTAAAGCATTCGTTAACTGGTTATCATTCAGGTCTGCATACTGATTTTTTGTAAGTTCCTCAATTTCTTTGCGGTAGAGGATTTTCAACTCTTCCATATTGCGAGCCGGAGAAAGTCTTAAGACTTCAGAGGAATTAGGAAGAGGTGTTTGATTATCACGAAATTTCATAGTCGCCAAACGGAGCAGCAAATCGTAATCATGGCGGCGGTCACTATTACTCAGAGCTTCAAAAGCAGGATTCACGACTCTGCTTAAGAGAATTTCTGCGCACTTTCGTTTCTCAGGATCGCGAATAAAACGGTCAGGGTGAAGTAGCTTAGTTTTACTTCGGTAGTTTTTGCGAATCTCTTCAAGATCAGCATCTATAGGAACTCCGAGGACGGCATAGTGGTCCTGACTGTACTGGGCAAGCCCCTCCGTCACAAAAGGAGCATGATTGTCGTCGGTGATACGTTCCAAAGGAGCCATTTCTAGGGGAGCTGTTCCAGTTTACCTGTAGAAGATAAGACACGTGATGCCCTGTCCAAAACATCTTTCAAATATTGGCCTGGAACGCGCACTAAACTCGTGCCCTATAGAGGGAATGGTTAGTTAGGGAACCATCGACCAGTTTACTCAATGTTCAAAGACTATAGAACTGGGCAAGAGGCTGATCCACGACTACAGATTCTAGTGTGCCCGTTTATATTCACAGAAACAACGGACAGACCTTTGAATCTGAAGGTATATTCCGAGCGTGTTCTATCAGCTTAGGCAAAGGGTATTGGGGATCTAGGAGAGGCTCCATAACTAAGGGGACAGGGCAGCGAGAAGGACGCTTTTACGTCATGAAACTTCAGCTCCTACAAAGCATGGCAAGCTAGAAGAGGCTAAAAAATAAAAGAATTAGGAATTATGGCTGGCAAAATTTACGCAGTAACAGGGGCTACGGGCCTCGTGGGCAAACGGCTCTGTAAGAGGCTCATAGAGCGCGGGGACCAGGTGCTCATCCTTTCTCGCGATCCCCAGGCAGCCAAAAAGAAAATTCCTCAAGCTGCAGGATACCTCTTTTTTTCGCCCAACCAACCTCTTGAATCTCAAGTGCTGGAAGGCATTACAGGGATGATTCATTTGGCAGGAGCTCCCCTTTTTGGGAAACGCTGGGATAACGCCTACAAGCAAGAAATCATGGCAAGCCGAGTTCAAGGAACCGAACGAATCATCACGGCGCTAGGACAACTCCAGAACAAACCAGAAGTTTTGGTCTGCGCTTCTGCCGTTGGCTATTACGGCGCTAGGGATAACACTCCGTTGACCGAAGAAGCTTCTCCAGGCAACGATTTTCTATCGCAGGTATGTCTCGCCTGGGAAGCTGCCGCTGCTAAAGTTTCCGCTCTTGGCATCCGTAGAGTATCGACCCGCTTCGGCATTGTCATGGACGCAAACGAAGGAGCTTTAGCCCAAATGCTCCCTCCTTTTCAGGCTTTTGGGGGAGGACCTTTGGGAACAGGTACCCAGTGGTTTAGCTGGGTGCATGCAGAGGATGTCGTCGGCATTATTGTCTGGGCTTTGGATAATCCTCAAGTAGAAGGGGCTGTCAATGCCACAGCCCCCAATCCTCTGCAAATGGCTGATTTTTGTAGGACTTTGGGTGAAGTCATTCAACGTCCTAGTTGGTTACCCGTGCCCAAATTCGTCTTAGAACTCCTCCTTGGTGAAGCAGCTCAGGTATTGGTAGAAGGTCAAAAAGTGATTCCCCAGAAAGCCATGCAAGGGGGATATCCCTTTTTGTATCCAACCGCAGAAAGGGCCTTGAAAAATTTACTGGGATAGCCTGCCAAGCTTGAGAAATAGGAAACCCTTTGGCCCAGCACTGCTTCCAGGCATCCTTAAACGAGCTGTTAGAGAGTCATATACACTTGTCGAAGGGATCTTGTGCTGTTAGCCATAGGCTCTGATTGAACAAAATAGAGGAGCGCAATTTTGGATCATGAAACAATTATGCAACTGCGTGATTTAGCCATCAAGTTTCGCATAGGAGTTGAAAAGTGCGACCGACGAAGCCTCCCGATCACCTTTAAAGAATTTCCAAGGGGCGCTTGTGGGGACGCAGCTCTGCTCCTAGGCAAATACCTGCACGATGGGGGATACGGGGCATTTCAGTATGTTTGTGGCATTCGCCGCCGTCGCCACGAAGAG
>CASBPW010000317.1 GCA_949127685.1 Candidatus Sivonenia alaskensis PMM_0068
CACTATATAGAGCGTTTCGCCGAGTGCCGCTTGGGCTACCGAGCAAACCCTTAGGAGCATAGGAATCCCTTGGACCTTGACCAATGCCTTATCTTGACCCATACGCGTACTTTGCCCGCCCGCTAGAATCAGGGCACTGAGGCTTCCTCGCCCAGCCTGGCTCTTCTTCGTCAAGTCAGTCAAGGTGAAATTCCTGTAGAGCGGGCAAAAAATTGTGGTTCTCATGGTCAGAACGACTCAATTTGATCAGGGCAAAGCGCTTGAGGGGATTGAGTTTAGACCACTGGTCAAGCGTCAAAGATAGGCTTAAGGTTCTGGCCTGTTCCAGGACACTAGAGGGGATGGCTGTATTGTTCGTCCATTCGGGATGAGGGTCAATCGTGAGTTCAGTCGCTAGATGCCCCGTACTCGCTAGAACCAACTGCTGGAGATGCTCCCGATAGACTTGTACTTCTTCATCCGTCTGGCAGGGCATTTCCACCAAAACTTTGCGTTGCTCACGACCGAACTTATTCCACTCAGATAACTTGAGCTTAATGCCACAGGTATCCAGCTTGAGCCGGACCGACATCGGAACGCAGCGCAGGGCCTCTACAAAATCTGCTTCGAACTGGAAAAATTGAGGGGAAGTCATGTCACTTGCTGTTTGCTTGAGAACCTCTCCCCTAGCCCCTTGCCGTAGATGGAGAGGCGAACTTTAATCAGAAATTTCTGTGCTTTCTCCCCTCTCTGCCTGCGGAGAGGGGTGCCCGTAGGGCGGGGAGAGGTTTATATTATGACGCTTCCAGCTGTTCTAGTTGCTCACGCACCTCTGCCCCAAAATGTTCTATAAGCAGAGATTTAAGAACACTGGGTAGTTCTTCACAGGGGACTTTTTCATAGACCAGTTCTGCCAACTTAGAATCTTTGCCGACTTTGCCGCCCATAAGGATATTCACACCATCTACGGTTTGACCATTGAACTTAGCTTTGGTGCCAATCAATCCGATATCCCCTATCTGGGGTTGACCACAGGAATTGGGGCAGCCAGACCAGTGAATGCGAACAGGGTGTGGCAGATAAAGCTCCTCGGCTAAGGCTTGAGTCAACTTCAAAGCCCGCTCTTTCGTTTCAATGATCGCTAGGTTGCAGAACTGAGCCCCAGTACAGGATACTAAGCCCCGTAGAAGGGGGTCTGGATTGGGGGAGAACTCTTGCAAAAGAGATTCGGCCAAAAGCTGGTTCAGATGGCGCTCATGCACATGAGGAATCAAAACACTTTGTTCCACCGTGAGGCGAATTTCTCCGGTCCCGTACTGATCGGCCAAACGAGCTAGTTCAAGAGCTCTATCTCCATAGATCCGACCGATCGGAACGTGGAGGCCCACAAAGTAGTAACCAGGCTGTTTCTGGTGATGAACGCCCACGTGGTCGCGCTTGGCGTAGTCGATGAATTCATGATCCGATTGGGGGGCGAGCGGCTCCCCAAAAGCTTTTTCCACTTCTTGGCGGAATTTTTCAATCCCCCAGTCATCAATCAAATGCATCATCCGCGTCTTGGTGCGGGCATCCCTCACGCCAAAGTCATGGAAGACATCCAAAATCGCTACAGAGAGTGGAGCGACCTGTTCTGGCAGGACAAAGCAATTGAGGGGAATGGCTGGGGTAGCCCGTTGAGCATTCAAGACCCCACCGACAAGGACGTTGAAGCCCACGGCTCCATCTTGCGCTGCAGGGATAAAGCCAATGTCATTAATTTCAGCGTGAGCAGAGTTTTCTCGGTCGCCTGTAATCGAAATATTAAACTTCCGAGGGAGATTACTGAGGCGCTCGTTACCTTTGCCGTAATTAGTAATTAGGTTGTCAATTTCTAGGGTCAGAGGACGCACATCAATCACTTCACTAGGGTCCAAGCCTGCCACAGGAGAGCCAACAACATTCCGCACGTTATCCATGCCGGACTGGATGGTGGTCAAGCCTACGGTTTCTAACCGTCCCATAATCTCTACGATGTCTTCAATGCGTAGGCCTCGCAGTTCGATATTCTGTCGAGTAGTAATGTCGAGTTGCTGAACATCGGAAAACTCTTGGAGTAGTTCGCCAAGGGCCCGCATCTGCTGACTGCTGATAATTCCATTGGGAGCCCTGAGCCGGACCATCCAGCGGCCTGGGGTTTTTTTGCGAAAGAACCAACCCACCCACTTCAACCGTTCTAGATCGTCCTTAGGGATAGCTTCCCAGCCTATGGCTGCAAAATGAGCAAGTTCATGTCTAACGGCCAGCCCGGGCTTTACTTCTTTAATTTTTTCAATGGGATTACTCATCAACTTTCTCCCAGGGAAGGACCCGTTTGGTTTTAGTGGACATAGGACCCTGAACTAATCCAAGCCAGAGATCAGAAGAGGCAGCAAGCCCAAAGCCCGAAAAATTATTAGGCTAGAACTCTGAATGGAGGATTCTGAAATGGCTTACAGGAAGCACCCCTGTGTCCAGGAAACACGCTTTACTTTGTGAAAAATGTGTTTCTCGTAACAAAACACTCCTTCGAACCGGCCTATGCTTATGGGTCTGATAACAAAGCTGCATCAGATCTTGATTTTTAGGGATGTGTATGGGGAACCAGGGATTGTTAAGTATCTTTTTATACAAAAATGCTTGGGCTGAGTACGGTACAGCTTCTAGTGATAGATCATGCGGGACTTTCTGTGGATTCTAGGCAATTACGATTTTTTCTAGCTTTAGTGACTTTTGCCAATTTCCGCTTGGCTGCCAAAAACTCTGGCATTTCCCAACCGGGCTTGAGTAGGCAAATTATGTCTTTGGAAGCAGAGTTGGGTGGGCCTTTATTCAACCGGAACAGTCGTAAAATCACGCTCACCCCGATTGGCGAATGCTTTCTGCCTTATGCTCGCCGGGCTGTTAAAGAATTGGAACAGGGGCAGCACGCTATCAAGGAGTTGATCCGCCCGGATAAGGGTGAAATTTGTGTGGCGGCCCTCCACTCGGTGAATACTTATCTTTTGCCTTCTCTCCTGGCGAGTTTCCGAGACCAGTATCCTCAGACACAACTCCGTTTAAGCTCTCTGGGATCAGAGCGTATTACCAAGGTTTTGCTGGATCGCTTGGTGGATTTAGCGATTGTGATGGGACCGGTGACGGCTCCAGAGTTGGTCAGTATTCCTCTGTACGAGGAAGAATTGGTATTTTTAGTCCCGGCGAACCACCCTCTTACCAGTCTGGATAATGTGCATCTGATCGATATTGCACCCTATCCCCAAATCATTTTTCGGGATGGCTATGCGATGAACACTACCCTTAATCAGCTATTTGCCGAGATTGATTGCGTGGTAGATGTGGCGGTGGAATTGAATACCTTAGAAGCGTTTAAGGAAACAGTCCGACAGGGGGTTGGGGTCGCTCTACTGCCTATTACAGCCGTTCAAAATATTCCCTCGGATCTGGTTAGCCTGCGGGTCAAAGAACCGAAGTTAACCCGCAAAGTAGAGTTGATTTGTCGGCGAGATAATTACCAAATCCCTGTTGTAGCTGCTTTTGCTGACTTAGTCGCCAAGCGTTTACCGTTGATCTACAGTCAGTTCATCCAAAATTCTGCAGATCGCAGCTCCTTTAAAGAAAACGTAATTCCTCTGGAATTAGTGGCTCAATAACCCCTAATCCCCTAGGATAAGTAGCTCTATTGTTTTTTGCCTCATGAGCACTATATTCCGTGAGTACGTTAAAAAGATTGGTTCCGGTCGCCTAACAGGGCGGGACCTCACGCGAGAAGATAGCTGCAAGGCTACGGTGATGCTGCTCAGGCAGGAAGCTACCCCGGCGCAGATGGGGGCTTTTTTGATTGCTCATCGGATCAAGCGTCCCACCTTTGAAGAATTAGCAGGCATTCTCGATGCCTATGACCAGGTGGCTCGACCGATGCAGGTTCTAGCGGATGCAAAAAAGCCGGTGGTTTTAAGTAGTCCCTATGATGGGCAGGAGCGTTTGGGGATTGTGGCCCCGCTTACGGCCCTGATCTGTAGCAGTTTGGGACAAGGCATTGTTGTGCATGGCACCATCGATATGGCCCCCAAGCATGGAATGACGTGCTTTGATGTTTTAGCAGCTCTGGGGGTAGACCTGACCAGAAGTAGTCAGGTGTTGACCCAACAGTACAAGGACCTTGGTATGGGCTGGGTATACTCGCCCACTCATTTTCCGGAGGCCTATGCCTTGCAGACGTTACGGGATGAGGTGGGAAAGCGTCCCCCCTTAGCAACCGCAGAACTTCTATGGAATCCAGTAGGGGTGGGATTGCCGATTATCGGTTATACCCATCGAGAAACAGTGGATTTAGCGGTGGGGACTACAGAACTGAGGGGCGGCACTCCTTTTGTAATGGTGCGGGGTGTGCAAGGTTCGTCCAATTGTACGATGTTCCATCCCAATCTGGGTTTTCGTTGGACTCAGGGGATGACCGTCCCGGAGAGCTTTCGGATTTTGGCTTCTGAATATGATTTAGGAGATGATGATTTCCCGATGCTCAAAGATGGTAAGGACTTGGAACGCCATCGCGAACTATCTTTAGCAACCCTCCAAGGAGAAACAACGAGCCTACGTCGTGCCGCTATTTTCAACAGTGCTTTTGTATTGTTTCAAGCTGGGTTTTGTGCCTCGTTAGCTGATGCTATTCTCTTGGCAACACGCGCTCTAGATAAAGGATTGGCCTATCAGCAGCTCCAAAGACTTTTGGCATAATTGACTGGGTCTAGTGAATAATTTATCTTTCTTGAGGCAGAGAGCTATACTTTGGGCTAGCGGAAAGGGGTATAACTGCTACGGGTCCTGCCTAGCTACCTCACCCGCCTAAACCAACGGTAATCGGTTGGCAGTTCCTCATACGATGAATCAACAACCAGAACAATTACAGGGGGTTGTGGAGCGGTTGACCTATCACTCTGAGGAATCAGGCTACACGGTCGCTCGTCTCAAAGCACCCCGAGCCAGAGAACCGATTACCATTATCGGTAACTTTGCCCATATCCAGCCAGGGCAAACCTTACAACTGACAGGGACCTGGAGAGAACATCCCAAGTACGGTTCTCAGTTTCAGGTGACCCAATACCGGGAGACCAAACCCGCTACCCTGACCGGAATTGAGAAATATCTGGGCAGTGGCTTGATTAAGGGGGTCGGACCTGTCACCGCCCGACGCATTGTGACGCACTTCGAGTTGGAAACTCTTGACATTATTGAACATCAGATTGAACGCTTGATTGAAGTCCCCGGCATTGCCCACAAACGGGTCAAGATGATTCAAACGGCCTGGGCAACCCAAAAAGCGATCAAGGAAGTGATGCTGTTTCTTCAGGGGCACGGGGTCTCTACTACCTATGCGGTCAAGATATATAAGCAGTATGGGGATGACTCGATTGCGGTCGTTACCAAGAATCCCTATCAACTGGCAACCGATGTTTATGGGATTGGATTTGTCACCGCTGATGCGATTGCCCGCAATTTAGGGATTGCGCCGGATTCTGAATTTCGTTACCGCAGTGGCATTTTGCATGTATTGGGCGAAGCGGGAGAAGAGGGCCATTGTTTCTTACCCCAAAACACCTTAGTGGAAAGGGTCGTGAAACGGTTAGCGCTCGATGACCACCAACCCAACCCGGAACAGGTGTTGCGCCTGACAGAACAGATGATGGTCGATGAAGAACTGATGCGTTCTGCAATCCAAGATGCACCGATGGAAGAGGTTGCCTGTTACGCCCCACCTTTCTTCCATGCAGAATCCAAACTAGTAGAACGGCTTCAGTGTTTACTTAGCCAGCCACTCAGGGTGGATTTGCCCCGTGTCCAAAACTGGATCGACCGTTTTGTGGAGAAAACGGGTACCCCCCTGTCGGAACAACAACGACAGGCCGTGGAAATGGCTACCCGTGAGCGCGTGCTCATCCTCACCGGTGGACCAGGGACCGGAAAGACCACTACCATCCGCACCATTGTTACCCTCTGGAAAGCGATGGGCAAATCTATTGCCCTAGCCTCCCCCACCGGCAGGGCCGCACAACGGTTAAGCGAGTTGACAGGACGAGAGGCCAAGACCGTTCACCGATTGCTGGAGTTTGACCCGCAACATATGAAATTCAAGCGGGAAGTGGATAATCCCATCCCGGCAGAGGCGGTGATTGTGGATGAAGCGTCCATGTTGGATCTATTCCTAGCAAACTCGCTGATGAAAGCGATTGCCCCCAATGCCCAACTCTTGCTGGTGGGGGATATTGACCAGTTACCGAGTGTGGGACCAGGCGCGGTATTACAGGATTTGATGACCAGTGAGCAAATTCCGGTTATTCGCTTGACCCAAGTGTTTCGACAGGCGCAGGCATCAGCCATCGTCCGTCATGCCCACCAGATAAACCGGGGACAGATGCCTCGGTTGGAAGTGGTTTCCGTATCCGGCAGGCGCAGCCGAGATAATCCTCAATCCGATTGTTTGTGGTTGGACGTACCGGAACCGGAACCGGGAGTGCAGGCCATTCAAGAATTAATCTCAGATCTAATTCCGAGCCTGGGGTTTGACCCGGCCCAGGATGTGCAGGTGCTTTGCCCGATGACACGGGGCCTCGTCGGAACCCGCAACCTGAATCAGGTATTGCAGCAATTGATTAATCCCCCCAAGACCGGAAAAGTCGAATTAGAGAGGGGAGGCATGATCCTGCGGGTGGGAGACCGCGTTATTCAGAAAGTGAACGACTATAACCGGGAGGTGTTCAACGGGGATTTAGGCACGATTGCCAGGATTGACCTGGAAGAACAGGAAGTGACGGTGCAGTTTGGTGAGCGCCCTGTGAGCTATGACTATGCCGATGTCAATGAGATTACTTTGGCGTGGGCAGTGACAGTCCATAAGTCTCAGGGTAGTGAGTATCCGGTCGTGATTCTGCCGCTTTATATGCAGCACTACCTGATGTTGTCGAGAAATCTGCTCTACACAGGGCTAACCCGAGCAAAGCAGTTAGCGATTCTGGTCGGACCGAAAAAGGCAATTGGCATGGCCGTGCGGCAGGTGAAAGACAAGCAGCGCTATACCTTGCTTAATCAACGGCTTCGGAAAGCTTTACCGCTATAGCTAACGTGAGTTCGGGATAAGAAATCTCTGAAAGCATTGATTTCTCATTGTCTAGAGAGACTATGCTCATCAAGTCGTTCTCAATAACAGAGCTTATTGATAATTTCTATGCTCAATGCTCCTAACGATAGCTAAAATTCAAGTTTAAGTAAGGAAGCAATTTCTCCAATCC
>CASBPW010000318.1 GCA_949127685.1 Candidatus Sivonenia alaskensis PMM_0068
CTTCAGGCCACCGATCCAACCGCTCAAAATGTAGAAAAGACACAAGCTTCTGCGAACAATTCACCAACGATAACCAGTGCCGCCCCCACTCATTCTTTGGTGGGCATTATGGGCACGGGAAGCAAACGTCAGACAGCTCTGATCAAGAGTGGAGATAGCGTGAAGGAAGTCGTCCCCGGTGAGCTGGTAGGCGCTGGCTGGACGCTGCAGTCGATAGCAGAAAACCAAGTGACGCTCCGACAAGGAGGACAAGAAGGACAGACTAAGGTGCTAACGTTGGGAGACCCTTAGGAGATATACGGTGGGCCTGTGGGATGACTTGAGCAAATTCTTAGAAACCCGGCTAGATGAGTTTCTGGCAGGTCATCCTGACTTGCAATTGGAAGTCTTGGCTCAGAAGCTTGAGGAACAGCAAGAAGAAGCTAAGCGCTTATTGAAACGTTCCAGAGCAGAACAAAAAGAGCTGGACCAGAAGATTATGCAAACAGCCCAAGAGATTCAGAAATGGCATCTCAGGGTAGAAAAAGCAGAAGCGGCAGGACGTTTTGACCTCAGAGATGGGGCTTTAGCGCGAGAAGCAGAACTTTTACGGGAAGGCAATCTGCTCTGGGGTAAACGCGAAGCAATCCAGGCCCAAATCCCTCAAAGTGAAGAACTCTTGCGTAAAATTCATAGCCGTCGGCAAGAGGTCCAAGAAAAACTTAAACAGATGAAGGCGCAGAAGCAAACTACTCCACCCCCGCAGTCTTGGCGTACCCCTCCTCGCTACGAACCAGACGCCATAAATTCCGCCTTTGAACGCTGGGAAACCGAAGAAGAACTGGAAAAGCTGAAGCGCGAGATGGGTCGTTGAAGTCTGGTGTGCACAAGGGTCCCATTCCCCGTTAATCTATCTTCAGAGGCAAATAAAAATGCGGAGCCTGAGATGCTGGAAGACTTTCAATTGTTCGATGGAGACCTGAGTGAATTCGTTGCCGATGCACTTGCGCTCTATCCCATCCTGGCAATCGATACCGAGGCGATGGGACTCTTACCCCAAAGGGACCGCCTTTGCCTGGTACAGATCTGCACACCAGAAGGCCAAGTGGTCTTAGTTCGTTTCGTGCCCCAAGATTTAGCCAAGGGAGCGCCCTATCTCAAACGCATTATGGAACATGCCCAAGTCCTCAAGGTTTTCCACTACGCCCGGTTTGATATCGGCATGCTCAAAGCCCACTTAGGCATTCAAACCCAACCGATTTTCTGTACCAAAATTGCCAGTAAACTTGCCCGAACCTATACCAATCGTCATGGTCTTAAAGATGTCGTTTTAGAACTGACGGGCACAGAGCTTGATAAAACCGCTCAATCTTCCGACTGGGGAGCGGTGCATGAATTGACGGAAGCCCAACTACGGTACGCCGCCAATGATGTGCGCTTTCTCATCCCCGTCCAAGAGAAGTTGGAAGCGATGTTAGAGCGTGAAGGCCGCGCTCGGTTAGCCTATCAGTGTTTCCATGCGCTTGAAACCGTTGTAGATCTAGACCTCGCCGGGTATGGCAATGTTTTTGAGCATGGTGGGTAGTACCTCGATCCACCTAATTGAAAGCGTTCAAATTAGCGTCCGCCGAAAAGCTGGCCTGCAATCCGCCCAACGTCATCCATAACGTTGCCATCTTTATTCATATCCAGCAGACCACCGAGCATTCCCATCATGTCAGGGGAGGAAGCCTGGGCTGCCTGCTGATGATTACCAAGCAAATCAGACAGTCCACTCACATCTAATCCCTGCTGTTTCTGGGTTTGGCCGAGGGCCCCCATCACTAAGGGCGCGAGCATTTCCAAGAGTTGGCCGGAGGCATTGGCATCGAGTCCTGTCTGCTGAGCAAGGCCATTTTGAACCGCACCGAGCTTGTCTCCGAGAACATGACCCAAAATACCCGCTCCATTGGCGGCCTGAGGATTCCCACCCAGGAAGCCGGACACATCGTCGAGAATGTTCCCATCATGGTCTTGGTCAAGCGCTTGGTAGAGGGCCTTTACTCCCTCGGGATTGGAAGCATTGCCTGCCAGTGCGGACATGAGCAGAGGGGCTGCCATGGCAATTGCTTGGGTGGCTGTCCCCTTGTCCACACCCAGTTTCTGACTGATTTGGGAAGCGGCATTTCCTGAAAGTTGCTGCACCAACATGTCTGTTATGAAACTCATTACATATCCTCTTTTTGTCAATTTAATGATCTACTGACTTTCCATGATCGGACCCTGGCCCTGCAATCGGGGATGGGGGTAAGCGTGAACCTCAAAGTCCGAGAGCGCACTGCAATCAGTATCCTTACAGACCTATCGGAATGTGTCAACGGGAGGGAGGCGTGGCGACAACGTCCTGTCTTCTCCCCTGCCCTGTAGATTCCAAAAAAACTTTCAACTGGGCCGGTTTGCTTCTATCACCTTCTAGAACAACTCCCCGCTGATTGGCTGCCAGATGACGGACGATTTTGTATACTGTCTCAATCTGGTCTGTTCCCGCTTTTCTCGCGAGTGCTTCTAGGGATAGAGGGGCTGATTCTTGGGCTAGAACCTTAGATACACTGCTCTGCAAGTCCAAGATCTGAGCAGCAGCTTTCTTTCCTGCTTCCACCCCAGGTTGATGGTAGGCATTAATATTCACGAGAAAAGCATAGAGTCCGACGGCTCTCTCATAGAGGGCAATTAAGGCGCCAATAGTAAAGGGCGAAACAGAAGGAATAGTCACAGTTACAGAAGAACGGTGATTCTCGTAGAGCGCTTCCCGAGTGCCCTGTAAAAAGCCGGATAGATAATCTCCGGTAGTTACCCCAGGTTCAATTTCCATGGAAGGGCCTTTGCGGTCTTCCAAAACCTCGATGAAGGTCGCAAAAAAATTGGCAATCCCCTCTCTAAGCTGTTGCACGTAGGCGTGTTGGTCCGTAGAACCTTTATTTCCGTAGACCGCAATTCCTTGATAAACAACCTTCCCTGCGAGGTCTTTTTCTTTCCCCAACGATTCCATAACCAGCTGCTGCAGGTAGCGACTAAACAACAACAGACTGTCCTTGTAAGGCAAGACGACCATATCTTTTTCCCCACGTCCATTGCCTGCGAAATACCAGGCTAGGGTGAGGAGAGCGGCTGGATTTTGTTTGATTTCTGGGATACGGGTAGCCTGGTCCATGACCTTGGCTCCATTTAACATTTCTCGAACCGCTATACCTTGTAGGGCTGCTGGCAGCAACCCTACTGCAGAAAGCTCTGAGGTGCGTCCACCCACCCAGTCATGCATAGGGAAGATTTCAAGCCAGCCTTCCGCCTCAGCCAGTTTTGCCAAAGTGCTGCCCACACCCGTGACAGCGACGGCGTGTTGCGTAAAGTTCAGCCCCTGGTCTTGATAAAACTTCTTCACTTCCAACATCCCGTTACGAGTATCGGGGGTCCCGCCGGATTTGGAAACAGTGATCACTAAAGTAGTCGCTAAGCGGGCTTTCAATCGATTAAGGATGCGATCCATGCCTTCAGGGTCTGTATTGTCGATGAAATGAATATTCAACGGGGGGAAATCGGTCGCTAAGGCTTCCGCTACGAACTGTGGACCGAGTGCAGAGCCCCCGATGCCCAGAGATAGAACATCCGTGAATTTCGGGGCTCGGGGAGGATGAATTTCGCCTGCATGCACTTTGTGTACAAAGGTTTCGACTTGTTCAATGGTGTGCAGAATGTCTTTTTTTAGTTCTGGAGTCGGGGCCAAGTCAGCATCCCGCAGCCAGTAGTGACCAACCATGCGCTGTTCATCTGGATTGGCAATCGCGCCTGCTTCCAGCTCAGCCATATTTTTAAAGGCCTGCGCAAATCTCGGTCGGAGGGATTCCACAAAGGCATCATCAAAGCCTATGCGGCTGACATCTAAGTACAGTCCCATGCCTTCATGGTAGTAAAGCCAGTCTTGGTAACGTTGCCAGAGTAAAGCACGGTCCATAATCTCTTCTTCCCTCATCTCCTACTCAAGAGTAGTGTAACGGCAGAGGGGAGCAGATTCGCGGCTTATGTCTGGAACGCTTCAGCATTTGATGCTCATAGTCTAATGAGGAATGTAGCAGAGAGATGCACGGACCCTACGCCGAAAAATAATCTTTTCGCCAAGCTCTGGGCAAGGTCGTCCTCCTGCTGTGAGGGGTATTCTTACCAAGAAGGTTAAACATGTCATGGGCTTACACCGAGGATGGTCACGCAGCGTTCAAGCAATAGGGAAATTAAGGGAATAGAAATTGTTATAGGGCTTGTTAGTCCGTTTGTGTGCTTCAAACAAGTTACTGTTTTTATGCAAGCGGTAACTTGATGGCGCTTTATGCAGTTCCCCCAA
>CASBPW010000319.1 GCA_949127685.1 Candidatus Sivonenia alaskensis PMM_0068
CGGTTCGTCCAAATCGACGGTACTGCATAGAAAGCATGGATTCGTTAGTTCTTCCCTCATTGTAAAGTTCCGCAAAGCAGGGTGATGTTCATTCTCAGACGAGTGAACCCTTGGTAGATGCTTTGCGTCCTATAAAGTACTGTCTCTCAGATACCTATTCCCATGAAACGCTGGATTCCCGCCCTCTTACTCGCTGTTCTTTCTCTATCTCCTGTAGCCGCCTATGCCCAGCCGTCTCCTAGTGCTCCTCCCCAACAAGGAGGCATGTACAAGCAAGAAAGAGGCATGCACAAGCTGGATCAACTAGGACTTTCTCCACAACAAGAAGAGCAAATCCGTGCTCTTAGGGAACAAGAGAAACAAAAAAATGGACCCCTGATCGCTCAGGCCAGAGATTTACGGGAGCAGGCAAAAGCTGCCCGCGAGTCTGGGGACCAAGCAAAATTGCAGAGTGTTCGCAGCCAAATGCAAACGCTAAAACCTAGGCTCCAAGAAGCACGTGCTGACTATAAACAAAAACTGGATGCGATTTTGACCCCTGAGCAACGCACTAAGTTGGATCAGATGCGGGCTGAACATAAAGAGCAAAGAAGAGGGGGCGAAGGTCTTAAATACTAGGATTAAGTTGTGTGATTGCCCCTAGATTTAGAGTTTTCTTGAACGCTAGCCCTAGACCTAGGGGACCGTTATAAGCTTTACTAGCACCAACGAAGAACGTATGATTCACTCGTTGGTGCTATTTTGTCATGACCCTACCCCGCGAAATCTTTATTGGAGATGTCCATGCTTGCGCTAGCGAGCTTGGTCGTCTTCTCGATAAGGTAGGGCTGACGCAGACAGACCGGGTTTATTTAACCGGAGACCTCTGCAATCGGGGACCAGACTTTTTAGGGCTCCTTAAGCTCATCCAAGAAGTCCAAGCTGAGGCAGTGATGGGCAACCATGACTGGGCGCTTGTCCGCCATTTGGAAGGAAAAAAATCGCTACCTCGGGTGGCAGAAAATACGGCAAAACTGTTGAAAAAAAATCCGCAAGCGCTGGCTTATCTGCGTAGTTTGCCTTTTTATCGTCGAGCCCAACATGGAGATATTGTGCACGCTGGCTTAGAACCTGGGGTAGTCCTGCAAGACCAGAATCCTGAAGCCTTAACCGAGATCCGAACTCCTTGGTACAAGAACTATCACAAAGAGCGATTGGTATTCTTCGGTCATCGAGTCATGAAACAACCGCTGATTCAGGAATGGAAAGGGCAGCCTGTTGCTGTCGGTTTGGATACAGGTTGCGTCTATGGAGGTAGACTCACAGCCCTAGTGATGCCTGAGTTCCAGTTTTATTCTGTGGTCGCCCGCCGTAGCTATGGCTAAAAACTACTATTTACGCTTTCATCGAAGTGGGCATCTCTCCCGTTTCCTGAAATTCTGTATGTGTAGTTGCGAAATCTCTCAAGAATCTCCAGACTGGTCATGATCAAACTGTTAAATTTGTGATCTTTTCAGCTTTGATCATGGAGTGGTCAGTCTTTTAGGGCTGACTGCTTTTTAGTCTAAACACCCGTTAATATCAGGTGATTGATCTAAAAAATAGGAAAAAGTCAGGTAGTCCCCCAAATAAGTGAACCAGAAAGCTAGGATTTGCTTATAAACTGTTTTTTCTCGCGCCCCGTCAGGAAAAATTAACCCCAGCATTCATGATTGAAACTAGCTCAACCTATGAGTATCAAGTCGGAGGGAGTCTGGACAGTGACGCGCCTAGCTACGTGACGCGAGAAGCTGACTCAGCTTTATATCATGCCTTGAAAGCCGGTCAGTTTTGTTATGTCCTCAACTCCCGACAAATGGGCAAATCTAGCTTGCGGGTACGGACGATGAAAAGGCTGCAAGCCGAAGGAACTGTCTGTGTTTTTATTGACCTGACGGGGATGGGGAAGCAGGATGTGACCCCAGAAAAATGGTACGCCGGGATCGTCCAATCTCTGGTGAGCAGTTGCCAACTTGCCCCCAAAATCCAATGGCGGAATTGGTGGCGAGAACGACAGGATTTGCTCTCCCCCGTCCAGCGATTGAGCCTGTTTATTGAAGAAGTCCTGTTAGTCGAGGTCAAGCAAAATATTGTTATTTTCGTCGATGAAATCGATCGTGTTCTCAGCCAAGAATTCCCCCTTGATGACTTTTTTGCCCTGATTCGCTGTTTTTTGGAACAGCGTGACACCCATCCTGACTACAAACGCCTCACATGGGCACTTTTGGGGGTAGCAACCCCTAGCAATTTGATTCGAGACAAGACACAAACCCCGTTCAATATTGGCAAGGCGATTGAACTCGAAGGGTTCGGTGCTAAAGAAGTTCAGCCCTTAGTAGCAGGTCTGAAAGGGAAAATCGAGTGTCCCGAAGTAGTGATCAGGGAGATATTGGACTGGACAGGCGGACAACCCTTTCTCACTCAAAAGCTGTGCAAACTGGTTATTCAGGAGGTAGAGAGGGGGGAAACTTCCAATCTAAGCCCCTCATCAACTTTGATTGAGCCTAGTTCGACTTCGCTCAATAACCGTCGAAGTATCCCAAATCCTACATTGGTTGAGCAAGTGGTGAAGTTGCGCCTGGTTGAGAATTGGGAAGTGACTGATGATCCAGAGCATTTGCGGACGATTCGAGATCGGATTCTCAGAAATGGGGAGCGGGTTGGACGTTTACTGGGACTGTACCAGAAAATTTTACAACAGGGAGAGATTCCCACCGAGGGTAGTGCCGAACAGATGGAATTGCGGCTGTCAGGGTTAGTAGTCGAGCGACAGGGCAAACTCACGGTCTATAACCACATTTACGAAATGGTTTTTGACCGAAATTGGCTGGAGCGAAAATTAGCTGAGTTGCGCCCCTATGCTAGTGCCATTAATGCCTGGTTCGCTTCAGAACGTCGAGATGAGTCGACCTTATTGCGGGGACAAGCTTTACAGGATGCCTTAACTTGGGCGTTGGGAAAGAGCCTCAGCGATCTAGATTATCAATATTTAGTCGCCAGCCAGGATTTAGCTAAAAGGCAGGCACAAGCAGCCCTAGAAGCCGCAGAACAAGCCAGCCAACTCCTAGCGTCCGCAAGACAAACAGCCCAACAAGAAGTCCTCAAACAGCGAATGAAGTGGGATTGGATTCCCAAAATTGCCTTAGCGGTCACTGCGTTTATCCTGCTGCTGCGCTTCAGTGGACAATTACAGGGATTAGAGTGGAATCTACTGGATCAGTTTTTTCGCTGGCGTTCCCTAGAACCACCCGATGCAAGAATTGCCATTGTCACCATTGATGAGTCGGATCTCACTAAAGTTGGGCAGTGGCCGATCCCCGATCGCACCTTAGCGCAGGCGATCGCCAAAATCAAAGCCCAGAACCCCAGGGCAATTGGATTGGATCTCTATCGAAATTTACCCGTCGAGCCGGGGCATGCGGACTTAGTGAAGCTGTTTCAATCTACCCCTAACTTATTTGGGATTGAGAAAGTCGTAGAGCCTAGGATTGCCCCACCTCCCACGCTTAACCAGCACCACCAGGTGGGTTTTACCGATCAGGTAGTGGATGCAGATGGCAAGGTGCGCCGAGCCCTATTGTCGGTCAGATTCTCAGATGGCGATGTGCGCGACAGTTTGGCGTCGAAGCTGGCACAGCAGTACCTCAAAGCTGAAGGCGTGAATATAGAGGAGTCAGGGAGCAAGGTGCGCCTGGGCAAAGCCATCTTCCATCGTTTTGAGGGCAATGATGGGGGCTATGTCCGCGCTAATTCTGGAGGCTACCAGATCTTGCTTAATTTTCGTGGCCCGCCAGCGAATTTCTCGACCGTTTCGCTCGAACAAGTACTCAATAACCAAGTTCCCCTTAATAGTTTTCGCTCTCGCCTGGTGATCGTCGGTACAACTGCCGAAAGCCTCAATGATTTATTTTTCACGCCCTACAGTGGCAATTTATTCAGTTCTCCTCAGCGCATGGCAGGAGTCATCCTCCACGCCAATATTGCCAGTCAAATTATCAGTTCTGCTCTAGAGGGGCGACCCCTACTCCGTCCTTGGGGAGAGCTACTCGAATGGATGTGGATTTTGGCTTGGGCAGGGGTAGGTGCCGCCATAAGCTGGCGGTTAAAGTCTCCCACTGTCATTATTCTCAGTATTCTCCTCGCCAGTGGAGGACTGATGGGGGGATGTTACCTTGCTTTTCTATGGGGTTGGTGGGTGCCTACTGTTCCTTCCCTGTTGGCACTTTTGGGAGCGGCAGTGGCTTTATGGATAGTTACAAATAGACAACGGGACAGGCTTCTATTTCACCTGACCTTGGCAAGACTTCTGGCAATTCAGCAAGATTATCCTACGGTGGGACGCATTGCTATTGAATACCTCAAGCAATCAGAAACGAGGGAGAATCAAGTTTTTATGGACCGGCAATTGAAGCGTGAAGAACCTGAATCGGCTCCGTTGCAATCGCATCCATTCCCGCCGATTTGAGAAAATCAGTCCAGATGGCTGTTACCTTATTGTTGGATTGGCTACGTCTCGCTTCAGCTAAGGATGCTAGCGCGTCATACCAAATTCCATTTTGACCATACCAAGCGGCTTGCTGTAAGGCTGTCTTCTGTTTTGTCGGTTGAGGAAGGGCAACGCGGCGCACCCAAGCGGCGACGGCAGGATCGTTAGGATTGGGTCTTTCCCCGCAAAGCAATATCACGGCCCACTGATAGGTTTTGCCTACTTCCAAAGGAGGGGAATTATCCGAAGGCTTAAGACTGATAATGCCAGAGGTCCCTGGGATCGGGAAGGAGGTTTGGGAGTGGGGCTTGGTCCCATCCTCTCGGATGCTCAATACTGCTTGCCTAGCAGAGGTTGCGGGCAGATGAACAAAAAAGGTGGGATGCTCTGCCAGCGTTAATCCTCTATTCGCTGTCGGAACGAGTGCCATAAACGGGGGTGTATTAGCCGTAGGAACGGTTGCCTCTTGAGTACACTGCCCTCCACGGGAGCCTGCGCCTGCCGTTCGGTCTGGCTGGTTGTCATCTGGAGGGGGCGTAAAGGAGACTGTGGTGCTGGCAGACGGTTGGGCAAGAGTTGGTTCAGCGCCGATGAGCAACAGCCCAACGCTAAAAAGAATGAAATAATAGTGTTTGTTTAGCATTTTTTTTGATTCTCCAAGTTCTATAGGCTCTAGAGACTGGGTATCAACTGCCAGGTCGAGGATTTTGGTGGCTATCCACTGGCCTGACATTAACTTGTCAAACGGACCTTACTCAAGGAAGGTCACCTAAATACTACTCATTGCCACTTCTTAATGCCATTGAACAATTTTTCGTTTCGATTTTTTAATCCCTCCCCTGACCGAATCAGACTATATCCTTCATTCTGAATCTCAAGGCTGATTTATTGAGCTTAATGGCCCCCCCGGCCCCCCAATGCACTCTCAACGAGAAGTCGCACTTCGTGCGGCTAAGGGGGGAGAAGCATCCTTAGCTTCCATCCGGCTTATGAATGCCAATTCTCTGAACGGCCTACGGCGTAAAAGCCCCCCAGTATACTCTGCGAGTAGGCCAAAGGCCGTGCGCAGCAGCTGTCGCTATGGATTTAGGGGGCTTTGCGTAAGTCCTAAATGAGTAAAAAACTACATGGCTACAGCCAATTTCCTACTAACACAAAGGGCGCCCAGTAAAAAGGCTGTTGATATTGAGGGGAATGCAATAGGGATAATTGGGCTTGACGAAGAGCATCTGCTTTTGAGACATTCGGCTGATTGAGGGCTTGATAAAATTTAGTCATGAAATTCGCCGTTGATTCATCCTGCACTGACCAAAGCGTGGCCAAAGTACTGCGAGCTCCAGAACGGACAGCCACTCCCGCCAATCCCAAAGCGGCTCGTTTATCCCCCACTGCCGTCTGACAGGCACTCAAAATCAACAATTCAATGGGACTTCGGACAAATTGATCGCGTTCTCGCAGCAATTGGTCTAAATTTTTCACATTAATTCGTTCATCCCAAGTTAATAAAAAAGTATCTTCTGCAAGAGATGAAAACTGACCATGAGTTGCCAAATGAACGATCGGAAAAGCATTCGACTGGATTTTAGTTTCTAGGGGAGTGCGGGTAAATTCACTATTCAAAAGAACTTTTGTAGAAGCGATCTTAGCTATATTCTTGACTTCCTGAGTAACGCTGGGAAGAGCAGAAAATCCAAGGCGACTTTCCGTTAAACCTCCTACTAAAACGCTCGATTTTTCTAAAGGAGGACGGCGGGGATTGAACAGTTGCAACCCTGGGGTTAGGGCAATACTATATTTCTCAATCAAATACTTCTGTCCATCATGAAGGGCGGAGATGGGAACGCCGCGCAGCACCCCATCAAGTACGAAGACTAAGGTTTTGATGTCATTTTTGGCTAATTCTGCTTCTGCCGGGCGGATTAACCAGTCGTACATTTTCTGGTTTGGAACTAGGGGATTGGGACTAGCAATGAACGGGTTTAAGGTGGCCACTAAGTCATCATAGGTGCGTTCTACTTCTCCTGCGCCCGAACT
Organism: Candidatus Sivonenia alaskensis PMM_0068; assembly: GCA_949127685.1. Lineage (GTDB taxonomy): Bacteria > Cyanobacteriota > Cyanobacteriia > Gloeobacterales > PMM-0068 > Sivonenia > Sivonenia alaskensis. The sequence goes on from CASBPW010000319.1 coordinate 6,539, forward strand.
GGGCGTTAGTGCTGTCGCATAGGAGCCCAGAGGCCGTCCAGGGATAGATAAAATGACGGCGAGGCGTTCCGGTAAAATAATCGAATAGACAACCGCCGCTTTGGGGTCAAGTTGGTCGATTTGTTGTGGTTTACCCTCTAAACAAGCCTCCTGAAAGAAGTTGTTGAGTTCTGCTAGTTGGAGCGCTTCAATGACGTCGCGGGCTTTTTTGAGGTTACCTTGACTAACTTCCCCTTGCTGAAGAGAGGTTGAGGTTGGCGATGGTTGCAGGAGTAAATCAACGAGCTCTCGATAGACGGGTTCAACAGCGTCACGAAAGGTAAACTGAATGTCGGGATTGGTGGCCACTAAGTCTTGGCGCAGGGATTGCAGGAGTTGAAAGGCTAAGGTATAGGCGGCGATTGACTCTTTGGGTTTTTTTTGGAGTTGGTACAAGCGTCCTAGCTGCCACTGCCAGAGATAGGCAAGTTCCGGGGTATCAAAAGCGGAGAGTTTCTGCAAGGCTTGTTCGGTCAACTGTTGTGCTTCTCCCCATTTCCCCATCTGTTGAGATACTGCGGCTAAATAACCAAGCGCGTTGGCTTCAGCTTGCTGGTCTCCCAAGCTTTGAGCTTGCTGGAGCGCCGCCATTACCCGTTGGCGAATTTCTGGCAGGTCGGGGATCTGTGAAGAATTGAGGGCCTTAGCGTTGGGGTTTTTAGCGGTTTGCGCAACTGGAAAACACGATTGGAGGATGGGGGAGGATAAAGAGGCTATATTTCCTGCCTTTCCGGAATTTTCTTGGCTCAATCCAGCTTGAAGGCACAGCAAATTTTGGGCCAATTTGAGTTGGGCAGAAACGGCTGTCCGACTAAGCGGTAAGCGATTAATCTGGGTTTGGATGGTCGGCAGTAAAGCGGGTATGTCTGTCTCCTGCTGAGTCTGAATGGCTAGGCTAAGTAAATTTAACTGTGCTTGGGTCGTTATGATTGGTGAGCCTTTTGATTCGGCTTGGCGATAGCAGTCCGCCGCCTGTTGATAGAATTCAACTGCCGTATCATAAGTCTTTCCTGAAATACAGGCAGCAGGTATTAGGGCTGTCACGGACGGACGAGTTTGTTGAGACAAGAGTTTTTTATTGCCTAGAGCCCGAGCCGTATTGCCTAAACTGAGGTAGATGGCTCCAAAGTGGGGATATTTCTCTACTTGTTGTGCTAACTGGAAACTTTTTAACAGGACCATTTGGGACTGCCCGGTTTGTCCAATCACGCGCAGGACGTTGCCAAGGCTGCGTAATCCTAAGATCCTTTGGGGGAGAGGCAGCGACGCTTTGAGGGTTTGTAGTTCCTTCTCTGAGACCTCGCACTTTTGAGCATTGAGTTCTAAGGCGTCCAGTAAAGTTTGGCAAGCCCTCGGATACAGTCCTAAATCTTGTAATGCCTGTGCCTGGTTAATCTTGCTTCCCAGCACACCCTCTGTATTGCCGATTTCTCTATACATATCAGCCGCCTGTTTCCAGGTTTCTAAGGCGTTTGACCGCTGTCCAATGGCTAGCTGTAGTTGTCCTTGAATGTCTAGGGTTGAAGCGAAGATAGGCTGTTGGGCAGGGGTTTTGGGCAGGGTTTGTAGAAGGTTCAAACTTTGGGCGATCGCTGTTTTTGCCTCATCCCATTTGCCCAGTTGTTGCTCGGTTAAGGAAAGATTGCTTAAGGCCATGGCCTGATTGAGTTTATCCCCTCGCGCAGCAAGAGCGTTCGCCGCCTGTTGCCAAACCACCGCTGCTTCCTCGAACTGTCCGGCTTGATAGAGTCCTCTGCCTCTTTCTGCAAGCTGGGAGGTATCCTGCTGGGTTGGAATGATGGGGGTAGCGAGAGAAACTTGGGCGATAAGGAGGGGAACTGCCAGAGAGAGAAGAAAGGGCAGGACTTCCAGCATGCTCGATGACGAAACGCTACTAGAAGCAAATCGTCCTCTGTACATTTTTTTTAACCAGTTTCTGGAATCTATAAGCCAGCCTAGGATTTTATTCATCATAGGAAGCCATGATAGCTATTTCC
>CASBPW010000320.1 GCA_949127685.1 Candidatus Sivonenia alaskensis PMM_0068
CATGAAAACAGACAAAGCCCTATCTGAGCAAACAGAATTAAGGCAGGTCAAGTACTTAAACAATCTGATTGAACAAGACCATCGCTTTATCAAGAGGCGGACTAATCCAGGACTAGGATTTGGTTCATTTAACACCGCTCGACGAACGCTCCAGGGTTATGAAGCGATGCATATGATTCGTAAGGGGCAAGTTAAAAATGTAGAAAAGGGGGATGTCCTGGGACAGATCTATTTCATCCATCAAATCTTTGGAGTAGCAACCTAAACAACTGCTATCTTCAAGGCAGTAATCTGACCTTTCAATTTATTTGCAACAGATCTCCCAAGATGATATACAATGCACGAGGTCTGCGCGTCCGGGGCCGTCGCACCACCGCCTCAGCTGGGCCATCGGAGAAAGAAACGAATGTGTAGCACTCAAGCAAAGTGGCCCGAAGAAACAGGGCGGGTCATTTTCCTCAAGGATGTTGCGGCATGATCCTCGAGTCGCCCTTAGACTTGATTTTTCGTGATTTGTTTTATCATCTTCGTGCTTTTGCTGGAAGTCACGACGTGTATCTAAAGTTAGAAGGGTTCAATATAACCGGCTCGATTAAGGTAAAGACTGCGATAGCGCTTGTTGAGGACTTGGAACAGCGAGGTATTGCCAGGCCAAACGAAACCGTAATAGTCGAATCGTCATCAGGAAATCTTGGAATAGCGCTTAGTTTGGTATGTGCCATCAAAGGCTACAGATTTATTTGCGTGACAGATCCAAACGCTAATCGCGCCAATATTAAAGGTATGGAACTCTATGGGGCAAAGGTTATCGTAGTTGAAGATCGCGACCCCGCTGGGGGATTTTTAGGAAGTAGATTAAAGACAATAGAGCAAATACTACAATCGGAACCGAACGCGTTTTGGCTCAATCAATATGCTAACCTAGCCAATAAAAATGTTCATGCCGAGCAAACGGCGAATGAGATCGCGCGCGAGTTCGATAAAGTCGATTGGGTTTTTGTGGGAACTGGCACTACTGGTACTCTCACCGGGATCTCAGAGCGACTTCGTCATGAATTCCCAAGGATTAAGGTTGTAGCCGTCGAGCCGGTAGGCTCAGTCACATTCGGAGGCGCGCCTGGGAAAAGAAACATCCCTGGCATTGGCACGAGCGTGAGACCAAAGCTTGCGGACCTCGCTAATCCGGATAAGGTTGTAGCAGTAAACGAAGAAAAAACGGTTGAAGCTTGTCTTTCTTTCGTTCGAGATTATCACTTACTTGTTGGGGGAAGCACCGGAACAGTCCTAGCCGCTGTAAAACAGCTAGCTTCAGAGTTTACGCTCGGAGATACGATAGTCGCCATATCCGCAGATCTTGGTGAAAGGTACCTAGACACTATTTATGAAAGGGCCTGGGTAGAGAACGTCATTGTGCCTGAAGGTAAGACGCCAGTGTGAACTTAGTTAATAGGAGAATAAATCGTGGCAACCGCTCCGACATTCTACGTTGTTCCCGGCTCGACCGTTAAGAGTGTAATTGACGACAATAGGAATCAAGTTTTCGATGCTGTAGAGGCGGCATACCGTCTTCACTCCTCTGGAGATGCTGTAAATCCAGACAGCTACTTCCTCCGCTATCCAGATAAGCCCGGCGCTCGCATCATCGCGTTGCCAGCGCATCTCGGCGGTGCGGTTCAAAAAAGCGGCATTAAATGGATATCGAGTTTCCCGGAAAACAGGGCCGGCAACTTAGCCCGAGCGTCGGCAGTCCTGATTCTAAACGATGCCAAGACAGGTTATCCCCTAGCCTGTATCGAGGCATCACTGATCAGTGCTACGCGCACTGCCGCCTCTGCCGCGTTGGCAGCAGAGCATATTTCCCCCAATCCCTTTGAAGGAACCCTTAGCGTAACCGGAACTGGGGTAATCGCCCGTACAACCATCGAGTGGCTTTTATTTCGAAATTGGAAGTTTCGTAAAATCAGTTTGTATGATGTGGACCACAAGGAGGCGGAGCACTTCAGCAAGTGGCTTCACGATCAGCACAACCTGCAGGCAGATATTCAAGACCGTTTGGAGGACGCTATATGCGATGCTTCTCTGGTACTTTTCACCACTACTACGCTGGCCCCCTATCTTGCCGATGAAAAGCTGTTCGCGCACTCCCCAACTGTCCTACATTTATCGCTGCGCGATATTTGCGTGAATGTGATTCTCGCATCGCAAAACATTGTAGATGATGTGGATCATTGCCTCAAGGCAAATACCTCACTCCATTTAACAGAAATGGCGACGGGAAATAGGGACTTTGTCTCGGGTAGTTTGGTGGATGTTCTGGAGAAGAAGATCAAACTAGATCATGACAGGCCTCGCATATTTTCACCATTTGGGCTTGGCGTTCTTGATATTGCAGTAGGCAATTTTGTCCTTGAGGCAGCCATATCGTCCAACGTGGCAATTGCGCTACCTAACTTCTTCAGCAATTCTGTCCGATGGTGAAGACAATTTGGTTGTCAGAATTTTCGTATCGAAACACGTTAAGTTCAAGGGCGGAGTACTCACACCAAAAGTAGTCCGAAGGAACAGGGCAGGTCATTCCCACTCAAAACAGCGAGGAGGCACGTTACAGATGTCAGGTGTATGGAGTTGCAATGAGTGGGATCAACTGGAAGAAGTTATTGTAGGCAATCCACTGCAAGCGCGATTTCCTACGCCAGACCGAAGCACCCAACTGGCAGAATTTCCCGACCGTTCATTGGCCGAAATTCCGCGCGGTCCTTTTCCACAACAGATTATTGAAGAGACGGAAGAAGATTTGAGTGAATTTGTTCAAATCTTGGAAGATTTGGGCATCACCGTCAAACGCCCAGAGACATGGCCACACGGGGCCAAATTTTCCACGATCCATTGGGAATCTGAGGGGTACTACAATTATTGTCCCCGCGACGTTATGTTAGTCATCGGCGACCACATTATCGAAACGCCCAATGTCATCCGCAGCCGTGCCCAGGAAACGCTTAGCTATCGCACGTTGCTGATGGACTATATGAAGTCAGGCGCCAAGTGGTACAGCGCCCCCAAACCCATGCTCTTAGACTCGCTCTTTGAGGTTGATCTGGACAAGCCTACGCCACGGAACGATGAACCAGCCTTTGATGCAGCAAACGTCCTGCGTTTTGGCCAGGATTTGATCTATCTGGTCAGCGCCACGGGTAACGAATTAGGGGGGTATTGGTTACAGACAATTTTGGGCGACAAATTTCGGGTTCATTTCCTCAAAGATGTTTATTATGGCAGCCATATTGACTCAACCTTTGTGGCCTTACGACCTGGCTTGATCCTCTGCAATCCTGCTCGTGTCAATGATGATACCCTGCCCGAAATCTTAAGACAGTGGAAGGTCATTTATAGTCCACCGATGGAGAATACTGACAGATATGATGCCGACTATCTATCTAAATGCATTGGTAGTGACTGGATCGATATGAATGCATTCAGCATTAGTCCGAATTTGGTCGTGGTCGATCGAGATCAAACGACTCTCATAAAACTTTTAGAGAAGCAGGGTCTTGATGTAATCCCCCTAAAATTGCGGCACTCCAAAATGTTGGGCGGTGGGTTCCATTGCGTTACCTTAGACATTCGCCGAACGGGAACGCTCCAGCGATACTTCGATTAAACACATTGCTTTCGCCATGATCAACCAGTGGACAAATTTGACATTTGAAGTCAAGGCCCCAAGGGTCTTAGCTTCACGAGCCTGTGAGGAAAAGTTTTGGCAGCAATTTTTGTAACAACCACCTTCGCGGTTCTCTTTGTGCTGACGTTTGTGGCGTGGAGGCGGTACCTTTGGGCGGCGGAGAAGGTGCCGAATGGGCAAGCGGACACCTGCCAATACAGCTTGACGGATGTCTTTGGCGACCACCACCTCGTGAACGTACCGCATCAGGAAGGAATCCAGTGGCTCACAG
>CASBPW010000321.1 GCA_949127685.1 Candidatus Sivonenia alaskensis PMM_0068
ATATAAAGAAACCCTTGCCATCTCTAGCAAACGCTTTCTAGCCAGTTTAGCCGCGCAAACCTTTGCTAGCCTTGTCATGATCGCCGCCTATGGGATCGTTGTCTATCAAGCCTTCTTGAAAATTCTCCTTATTGGGGATTTAGTGCTTTATTACCAAGCGCTTCAGCGCGGTCAGGAGGCTCTCAGAGGACTTTTGGGTAACTTATCGAACCTCTATGAGGATAATCTATTTCTGTCAAATCTTTATGAGTTCCTAGCATTAAAACCTAAAACCGTTCAGCCGCCCAATCCCCACCCCGTGCCACGACCGATGCAAACGGGGATTGTCTTTAACCATGTAAGTTTCCAATACTCTACGAGCACTCGCCAAGTCCTCCAAGATATTAACATTACGATTCGACCCGGAGAAGTGGTGGCCTTAGTGGGAGAAAACGGTTCGGGTAAAACGACTCTGATCAAACTTCTTTGCCGCTTATACGACCCTACCCAGGGCAGCATTACAATTGATGGCATGGACTTGCGACAGTTTGACATAGCCCAGTTACGCCGCCAAATCAGCGTCATTTTCCAAGACTATGTAAAGTATCATTTCACTGCCCGGGAAAATATTTGGTTAGGCAATATCGATCTTGACCCAATGCACGACAGCGTTATTGCTGCTGCCCGTCGTTCTGGTGCCGATGCCGTAATTGACACCCTACCCCAAGGATATGAAACTGTCTTGGGTAATTTATTTGATCAAGGAGAGGAACTGAGTATTGGTCAGTGGCAGAAAGTGGCTCTGGCACGCTCATTCCTTCGAGATTCTCAGGTCATTGTCCTGGACGAGCCGACCAGTGCTCTAGATCCAAAAGCAGAATACGAAGTGTTTCAGAAGTTTCGTCAACTGATTGAAACGCAATCGGCTATACTTATCAGCCATCGCCTATCAACGGTTAAAATGGCTGATCGCATTTATGTTATGAATCAAGGCTCAATTGTCGAAAGTGGAACCCACGATCAACTGATCCAGCGGGGCGAACTGTACGCACAGTTGTTTGAAATCCAAGCTCAGAATTACCGCTAAAAACTGGAAAAATAAAAGGACATAGACCGTGTTTTCTTGGGTTAAATCTTACCATTCGCATAAACACCAGCAACTAAAAAGACTTGTTTTGAGCTGCGATCGCAGCCAAGAAAGCTCGAATCAATTGATGACAAAATTCTAAGTTACCACCATGCAAGCCATAGACATAAAACCTGCTCCTATAGCCTACCGTCCTGAAGTTGAACTACTGCTATTCTGTACCCGCACGAACCTAGATTCTCCAACTTCAGAGCGCATCGAGAAATTAGTTAAGCAGGATATCGACTGGGAATATCTTCTCCATATGGCAGCCTATCACGAAGTAACACCATTCCTGTACCAAAGTCTTAATAAGATTTGCCCAAAACTACTACCACAAACTATCCTCAAGGAACTTTCACAACGTTTCTACTCCAATTTTGCGTACAATCTTTTTCTTACCCAGGAACTGCACAAAATTCTAGAGTTATTCACTGCGCACGACATCCGTGCCATTCCCTTTAAAGGCCCTATACTAGCGATTTCAGCCTATAATACTTTGGCCCTCCGTCAGTTTAGAGATCTCGATATCCTGGTTCAGGAGGGAGACGTTCCCCTCGCTACGAAATTGCTTGTATCTCAAGGATATCGGCTGCCCAGCCAACTCGCCGAAATTCAAGAAAAACCCTACCTTCAATATGAGCAATTTCTCGAATCCTCTTCTTACCAACGTTGCTATGATTTTATCCGTAACGATGAACAAATAGCAGTGGAGCTACACTGGGGGCTCACCGGGAAAAATTTCTTCTACCCCGTTGAATTTCAGGATTTATGGTCTCGCATTCAGTTTGTCTCGGTTGAGAATATCGCAGTTCCTAGCTTTTCCTCCGAGGATTTACTGCTCTACCTCTGCGTCCATGGCTCTAGGCATTGCTGGGAAGAGCTGAAATGGATCTGTGATATTGCTGAACTGCTCCATACCCATCAAGGTGTCGACTGGAAATGGGTTCTAGAACAATCACGTGTTTTGGGTCTGGAGCGCATGCTGGGGTTGGGTCTCCTCCTGGCTCATGAAATGCTAGGAACAATCCTTCCAGAAAACGTATTGCACAGTATTCAGGCTGACAGAACAGCGCGAGTCCTTGCCCAGAAATTACACGAGCGGTTCTTCGACTCTCCGCCCGCAGAGTTTGAGAAGCATTTCTTACTGATTCAAGCCAGAGAACGCTTACTTGACAAGGCTTTATACTTACGTCACCTGCTCTTTACCCCTTCGGAACAAGAATGGGCTGTGTTGCCGCTCCCCCAATTGCTTGTTTTCTTTTACTACTTGCTCCGACCTACCAATTTGATATTCCACTTGATATTAAGTGGGCGGGCCAAATTAAACACAACCTGACTCTACGGTCAGACATAGAAAACGTTAGTGTCAGGATAATTTTTCTCCCTAACTCCATACATCCCCTTCTAAAATTTCCCCATCCATGGCCTGGGCTAAGGATTGGGCAATAGCATCGATGTCGTCGAGGTTTTTTGACTTTTCCTGATTCGGTATCGAAAAAGGCACCACTACAAACTCAATGCTGATGGAATGGCTCAGCAATCTAGAAGCACATTCTACAAAACAGGGACGGTATTGAGCGGCTTTTGCCTGAAGCCGTCGATTAGGAAATAAGAGATAGACAGCACCCTTGGTTTCCCCTTTCGGGGGGCGCTCCTGAATATCCGTGACCGTCCGAGCCAATCCCTGGGCAATGGGATGATCTAAGGCCGAAACAAAAATATCCCATTGGTCTTTCAACATGGCTAGTTTCCCCCAAGTACCTGCTTGAGCTGTTGAATTGCGGATTCTTCCAAAGAGCGCACGATTTTACGGGGCAAGCTTAAGATACGAGCCGTGGCCGCCACAGTTTGTTCCGGACCATTTAAACCAAAGCGGAGGGCCACAACCTGCCGCATCAGAGGTTCTAGAGAGGTTATAGCGTCTTTGAGTTGTCCCTGCAGTTCCTTTTGGGTAAGTGTTTCTTCTAAAGATGCCTCTGGGCTGGGGAGAAGGCATCCCAACGGGGTGTTGTGGTCTTGCGCAGTAGGTGCGTCCAAAGAACGTAAGGGTAAAAAGTCTTGGTGGAGCTGTTCTACTACTTCTAGCTTCCAATTTCCGATCGCACAAAGTTCCGAGCGCTTGGGCCAACGGCCTAGGTTTTGGGATAGCTCTGCTGCGGTGCGTCGGAGCTGACGCTTCTTTTCGTGCAGATGCTTAGGGAGACGAACACAACGGCTCTGCTGGTCTACTGCTTGCACCACGCCTTGGCGAATCCACCAAGTGGCATAGGTACTGAAACGAAAGCCGCGGCTGGGGTCGAATTTGTCAATCGCCTTAGCAAGACCCAAGTTGCCTTCTTGGATGAGGTCTTCTAGCGGTAACCCGCGACCCTGATACTTTTTGGCAATAGAAATCACGAGACGTAGATTGGCCTTCAT